>NZ_JBWKZJ010000009.1:0-71149 GCF_059424365.1 Brevundimonas sp. GW456-12-10-14-LB3 | reverse complement strand
CCCCCCCCCCCCCCCCCCCCCCCCCCCCCCCCCCCCCCCCCCCCCCCCCCCCCCCCCCCCGCCGCCGACGCCGGCGATGGGTTCGCCCCCCTCAGTCAGCTTCGCTGACAGCTCCCCCGACGGGGGAGCAATGGATCAGACGCGTTCGATGACGGTGGCGGTGCCCATGCCCCCGCCGATGCACAGGGTGATCAGGGCCGTCGATTTGTTCGAGCGCTCCAGCTCGTCCAGCACCGTGCCCGTGATGATGGCGCCGGTGGCCCCCAGGGGGTGGCCCATGGCGATGGCGCCGCCGCAGACGTTCATCTTGTCGTGCGGGATGTTCATGGCCTGCATGTAGCGCAGCACCACGGCGGCGAAGGCCTCGTTCAGCTCCCACAGGTCGATGTCGTCGGTCGTCATGCCCAGCTTGCCGAGCAGCTTCTTGGACACATATTCGGGTCCGGTCAGCATGATCGACGGCTCCGAGCCGATCGAGGCGCCGCCCAGGATCTTGGCGCGCGGCTTCAGGCCCAGGGCCTGGCCGGCCTCAAGCGAACCGATCAGCACGCCCGCCGAACCGTCGACGATGCCGGAGGAGTTGCCGGGGGTGTGGACGTGGTTGACCCGCTCGACCTCGGGATAGCGCTGGTTGATCACGCTGTCGAAGGCCATTTCGCCCATCATGGTGAAGGAGGGGTTCAGTCCGCCCAGGGTCTGCATGTCCGTGTTCGGACGAATGGTCTCGTCGCGGTCCAGAATGGTCAGGCCCAGCTGATCCTTCACGGCGATGACCGACTTGTTGAACCGGCCCTCGGCCCAGGAGCGGGCGGCGCGCTTGTGGCTTTCGACCGAATAGGCGTCCACGTCGTCGCGGCTGAAGCCGTACTTGGTCGCGATCATGTCGGCCGAGACGCCCTGGGGCACGAAATAGGTCGGGAAGGCCGACGAAGGATCGGTCGGCCAGGCGCCCATGTCCGAACCCATGGGCACGCGGCTCATGACCTCGACCCCGCCGCCGACGGCGAAGTCGGACTCGCCGGACTTCACCTTGGCGGCGGCCATGTTCACGGCTTCCAGGCCCGAGGCGCAGAAGCGGTTCACTTGAACCCCGGCCGTATATTGCGACCAGCCGGCGGACAGAACGGCGGTGCGGGCGATGTCGGCGCCCAGTTCGCCCACGGGCGTGACGCAGCCCAGGATGACGTCATCGACCTTGGAGGTGTCCAGGTCGTTGCGGTCGCGCAGGGCCTCCAGGACCTGGGTCGCCAGGCTGAGGCCGGTGATCTCGTGCAACGAGCCGTCCTTCTTGCCCTTGCCGCGGGGTGTGCGGACGGCGTCGTAGATATAGGCGTCAGCCATGACAGGGAGTCTCCATCTTTGGGCCGGAGCGACGTCGCCCGGAAAGGGCGGCGCGGCTTACGGCCGGGTCGGATCAAAGCTTGGTCGCCAAGAACCCTACGTTTACGTCAACGTCAAGTAACAAGGCGCGTGAGGCGGTCGAGGCGCGGCGCCCCAGCCGTCAGTCGCCGGGGATTCGGCTGGCGACGCCGCTGATCCGGCAGGCGTAGTCGGTCTCTGGACGGCCGGTCTGCAGACCCGTGGTGACCAATATCCCCTGCCGCGCCGTACAGCGCGCCTCCAGGGCGTCCAACTCGGTCTGGTAGCGGTTTTCGACGCCGGTCGAGGCGCAGGCGGCGATCAAAGGCAGGGCGACCAGGGTCGCCGCCCAGATGCAGGATGTGGCGTGGCGCATGGCATTCTCCTATGGGCGAGGCCCGCAGGGGCGGGCCCGCGCTTCGCTAAAGACTACTCGGCCGCAGCCAGTCGGACCAATTTTCCGTCGCTCTCGTCGGTGATCGCCCAGACGGCGCCGTCTGGGCCGATCGCCACGTCGCGCACACGCTCGCCCAGGTCGGTCAGCAGCCGCTCTTCCCCGACGACGCGATCATTTTCGATCACCAGCCGGGCGATATGCTTCTCCTTCAGCGCGGTGACCAGCAGATCGCCGTCCCAGGCCGGGAACATGGCGCCCTGGTAGAAGACCGCCCCACCCGGCGCGATGACCGGATCCCAATAATAGACGGGCTGTTCCGTGCCGGCCTTCTGGGTCGCGCCGCTGTTGATCGCGCCGCCCGCATATTCGACGCCGTAAGCCGCGTCGGGCCAGCCGTAGTTCAGGCCCGCCCTGTCCAGATTGACCTCGTCGCCGCCGCGCGTCCCGTGCTCGATGGTCCAGATCGCGCCCGTGCCGGGCTGGACGGCGATCCCCTGGACGTTGCGGTGGCCCAGGCTCCAGATCTCGGGCAGGGCGCCGGCGCGGCCGACGAAGGGATTGTCCTGGGGAACCGTGCCGTCGGCGTTGATGCGGATGGTCTTGCCCATGTGCGAGCCCAGATCCTGGGCCTGGGGCCGCATCGGCCGGTCGGAGCGTTCACCCAGGGTGATGAACAGCTTGCCGTCCGGCGCAAAGGCCAGGGACGAGCCGAAATGTTTGTCGCCGTCATAGGCGGGCAGGGCGCGGAAGACGACCTGGACATTGTCCACCCGCGCGCCGTCGTCGGACAGCCGCCCCCGTGCGACCGAGGTGGCGTTGCCGCCCTCACGAGGCTCCGCATAGCTCCAGTAGATCAGCCGGTCCTGGGCGAAGCCGGGGCTGACGGCGACGTCCAGCAGGCCGCCTTGGCCGCGCGCATCGACAGCCGGCAGACCCTGGACCGGTTCGCTGATCTGGCCGTCGGCCGTGATTATCCGCAGCCGGCCGGGCTTTTCCGTCACCAGCCAGCGCCCGTCGGGCATCAGGGCCAAGCCCCAGGGATGCGACAAGCCCGAGGCGACCACGCTGTGGCGCATCGCCTGTTCGGTCTTCACCCCCGGCGCCCGGGTCTGGCCGGGGAAGGCGGGCTGCTGGTCGGGATTGTTGGCGGGCCGGGTCTCCAGCGGGGCGCCCGACTGGCCGGATGCGGAGGCGGTCTCTCCGTTCGCGCCGCAGGCGGCGGCGAGGACGAGCAGGGCGGTCGAGGCGGCGAGGGCGATGGGGCGCATAGGCGGCTCCGGGCGGGTTGGGGGCGTCGGTAACGAAGAAACCCCAGCGTTATCTGTCCGCTCCTGCCCCGTCTTGCGCCCTATCGCCGCACGATCTGCATCGACACGACTTGAACCGCGCGCGCGACGGCGATATAGGCACGCCTCTTTCGCGCTGGCCCAGGCCTCGCGAAGGCCCGGATGCGGGATACGACTGGGTAGCTCAGATGGTTAGAGCGGTGGATTCATAACCCACAGGTCGGCGGTTCGATCCCGCCTCCAGTCACCACCTTCCCCTTGTTCTCCGACATCGACGGTTCGGCCACAGGCGCAACCGGTACGCCCCTGCGGCGTTCACCGGCGGACAACCTTGACCGGAGAATTCGCATGACCATCCGCAAGTCGATGCTGCTGACCGTCGCCGCCGCCTTCGCCCTGGGGGCCGCCGCCTGCACCCAGGCGGAGCAGGAAAAGACCGAGGCCCATGCCGAGGCGGCCGCCGACAACACCGCCGAGGCGGCGTCCCAGGCCGGAGAAGTGATCGAATCCGGCGCCATGAAGGCGGCTCAGGCGGTCGAGAGCGGGGCCGGCAAGGTCGCCGACAAGCTGGAGGAAAACCAGGCCGAGGCCGCCGCCGAAGGTCGGCCGGGCGCCGTGGACCCCGCGACCGACCGGCGCGTGCCCGACGAAAACTGAGGCTCCGCCCGGATCAGGCGGCGGGCGCGCCTTCCGCCAGCAGGGCGTCGATCAGGGCGTGGGCCTCGGGACTGTTCCAGTCGGCCTCGCCCGCAAAGATCGCGCGGATGCGGCCTTCGCGATCCAGGAAGACGGTCTGGGGCATCTTGCCCTTGCCCGGAAACTCGAACGGCAGTTGGAAGCGGATGTCGCTGTACAGCGGCAGAGGCTCGTGCACGTCGATGAAGCTCCTGGCGTCGGCCAGGGCGTCGGCGGTGGCGTCGACATTGATCGGCAGGACGATCAGGTCCTCGTTGGTCTGATAGGACCGGGCCAGGGCCGCTAGGGTGGGCATTTCGGTGCGGCAGGGGGCGCACCACATGGCCCATAGATTGACGACCACCACCTTGCCCTTGAAGGCCGAAAACCGCACGGCCGTGCCGTTGCGGTCGCGGAACATATATTCGGGCGCGGGCTTGAGTTCGGACGGCGTCTGGAGCGCCGCCAGCGGCCCGACGGCGAACCGGGCCAGATCGCTTTTTGCGACGGGCGTCGTCTGGGGTTGCGCCTTCTGCCTATGATTGGCGTATAGCGACATCGCCAAGCCGCCGGCGCCGGCGAGCGTGCTTATCAGCACCAGAGCGCCGACGACCGCCCAGATCGCCTTTCTCGAGCCACTCATGACCGACGCCGCCTCCGATACCGCCCAAGCCAAGACGTCTAAGGCCCCGGCGAAGCCCGCAGGTCAAGACATGTGGGGCGGCCGCTTTTCGTCGCGGCCCGCCGAGATCATGCAGGCGATCAACGTCTCGATCGGCGTGGACCGGCGTCTGTGGCGTCAGGATTTAGCCGGCTCGCGCGCCCATTGCCGCATGCTGGCCCAGCAGGGCGTGATCCAGTCGGCGGACGCCGAGGCCATTCTGAAGGGGCTGGACGCCGTCGAGGCTGAGATTCTGAACGGAACCTTCCCCTTCCGCGACCAGTTCGAGGACATCCACATGAATGTGGAGGCCCGACTGTCCGAGCTGATCGGCGAGCCGTCGGGCCGGCTGCACACCGCCCGCAGCCGCAACGACCAGGTGGCCCTGGACTTCCGCCTGTGGGTCCGCGACGCCTGCGACCGCTCCATCGCCCAGTTGAAGGCCTTGCAGGCCGCGCTTCTGGACCGGGCCGAACAGCATGCGGCCGACCTGATGCCCGGCTTCACCCATCTGCAGACCGCCCAGCCGGTGACCCTGGGCCATCATCTGATGGCCTATGTTGAGATGTTCGGCCGCGACGCCGGCCGCTTCTCCGACGCCCGGACGCGGATGAACGAAAGCCCCCTGGGCGCAGCGGCGCTCGCCGGTTCGCCCTTCCCGATCGACCGCCATATGACGGCGGCGGAACTGGGTTTCGACCGGCCGATGGCGAACTCGCTGGACGCCGTCTCGGACCGCGACTTCGCCTTGGAAAGCCTGGCCGCCGCCTCGATCACGGCGGGCCACCTGTCGCGGTTAGCCGAAGAGATCGTGGTCTGGATGACGCCGATGTTCGGTTTCGCCACCCTGCCCGACGACCTGACCACCGGTTCGTCGATCATGCCGCAGAAGCGCAATCCCGACGCCGCCGAACTGGTTCGGGCCAAGACCGGCCGGATCATGGGTTCGCTGGTCGCCCTGTCCACCGTGATGAAGGGCCTGCCGCTGGCCTATTCCAAGGATATGCAGGAGGACAAGCCGCCGGTGTTCGAGGCGTTCGACGCCCTGGACCTAGCCCTGGTCGCCATGACCGCCATGGTCTCGGCCTTGCGGCCCAATACCGAACGGATGGCGGCCGCAGCCGGCGCCGGCTTTTCGACCGCGACGGACCTCGCCGACTGGCTGGTGCGCGAACTGAACCTGCCCTTCCGCAAGGCGCACCACGTCACGGGCGCGGCGGTGAAACAGGCGGAAGCCCTGGGCGTGGACCTGTCGCAACTGCCGCTGGAAGAAATGCAGAAACTCGAGCCGGGGATCACGGAAGCGGTTTACAAGGTGCTGACCGCCGAGGCTTCGTGCCGGAGCCGTCAGAGCTATGGCGGCACCGCGCCGGAACAGGTCCGCGCGCGTATCGCCGACTGGAGAGCCCGCTTATGAACGTCTTTGGGAAAAAGACCCTGATCCTCGCGGGCCTGCTCGCCCTGTCGGTCGCCGGTTGCGGTCGTATGGCCGATCTGGAATCGCCCAGGCGCGAGACCGAGCGGGCGCCCCGCAGCAGCCGCGCCCCCAGCCTGCCCGAGCCGGCGACGATCAACCGGCCGTCCAGCAGCGTGCCGATCGACGGCGGCCCCTCCAATCCCTTCGGCGCCAACCCCGCCGCCAACGACCCCCGCTAGGCCGCCTTGCACCATTTCGATCTCAAGAACGGCGCCCTGCACGCCGAAGGCGCGCCGCTGGACCTGATCGCCGACGAGGTGGGCACGCCCGTCTATGTCTATTCGACCGCGACGCTGAAGCGGCACTACGGCCTGCTGCGCGCCGCCGCCGACGCGCACCGCGACGCCCTGGGCGAGGCCCTGATCGCCTTTGCGGTCAAGGCCAACTCCAACCTTTCGGTCCTGGCGACCCTGGCCCGGCTGGGGTCGGGCGCCGATACGGTTTCGGAAGGGGAGATCCGCCGAGCCCTGGCTGCGGGGGTGCCGGCCGACAAGATCATCTTCTCCGGCGTCGGCAAGACCGACATGGAGATCGCCTTCGCCATCAGCGTCGGGGTGCGCCAGATCAATATCGAGTCCGGGGCCGAACTGGACCGGCTGATCGCGGTCGCCGCCTTGATGCAGGCCGCCCCGGCCGTCGCCGTGCGGGTCAATCCGAATGTCGGGGCGGGCGGCCACGCCAAGATCACGACGGGCGGCAAGGGCGACAAGTTCGGCGTTCCGGTCGAGGAGGCGATGGCGCTCTACGCCCGCGCCTCGGCCTCGCCCCACGCCACGCCCGTGGGCCTGGCCTGTCATATCGGCAGCCAGATCACCGACCTGGCGCCGCTGGAGGCGGCCTTCACGATCCTGGCCGACATGACCCGCGAGCTGAGACGCCAGGGCCACGCCGTGACCCGGCTCGACCTGGGCGGCGGCCTGGGCGTGCCCTACGCCGGGGGAACGGAACCGCCGTCTCCGGCCGACTATGTCGCCATGGCGGCCCGCGTCCTGGCGGGGCTGGAGGTCGAGGCGGCCTTCGAGCCCGGCCGTCTTCTGGCCGCCAACGCCGGGGTGCTGCTGAGCCAGGTGATCCAGGTCAATGAACGCTCGGACGGCCGCCGCTTCCTGGTGCTGGACGCGGCGATGAACGATCTGATGCGTCCGGCCCTCTATGACGCCTATCACGACATCCGGCCGGTCAATCCCCGGCCCGGCGCGGCGCGGCCCTATGATGTGGTCGGCCCCGTGTGCGAGACCGGCGACACCTTCGCCCGCGAGCGGCTCCTGCCGCCGCTGGAGCCCGAGGATCTGGTGGTCTTCACCGGCGCCGGCGCCTATGGGGCCGTCATGGCCAGCGAATACAACAGCCGGCCCCTGGTCCCCGAGGTTCTGGTGGACGGCGAACAGTGGGCCGTGATCCGCCCCCGCCCCACCTATGAGGAGATGCTGGACCGCGAGCCTTTCGCGGACTGGCTGTAGGGGCGATTTGGGCTCGACTGTTATAAAGTAACAAGCTATAGGGCCGGTCATGTCCCCGCCGTCCGACCCGCCTGTCCTGCTGTCTCTCCTGGGAGGCGGCTTCGTCGCGGCCTTCCTGCATGCGGCCCTCCCGACCCACTGGCTGCCCTTTACCCTGGTGGGGCGGGCGCAGGGCTGGCGCGCGTCGCGGGTGCTGGCGGTGGTGGCCGTCGCCGGCCTGGCCCATATCGCCACCACCGCCCTGGTCGGCGGACTGATCGTGGCGGCGGGCCTGGCGCTGGAGCGCTGGGTCGAGGGACTGCTGCCGCATCTGGCCGCCGTCCTGCTGTTCCTGTTCGGCGCCTTCTATCTGGCGCGGGCCACGCTGAAACGACCGGCCGTGGCGGGCGGCCCCCCGTTGGAGATCGCCGCCCCCGCCGTATCGGACAAGGCGGCCTTCCTGGGTCTGGTGGCGATGATGGCCGTGTCCCCGGGCGAGGTCCTCTTGCCCATCTATCTGTCTTCGGCCTCGGAGGGGATGACGGCCCTGGCCCTGCTGACCCTGATCTTCGCCCTGGGCACCATCGCCGGCATGGCCGTCTTCACGGCCCTGGCCAGTGCGGGCGCCTCGATCCTGCGGCTGGAGCGATGGGCGCGCTATGAAGGCGCGGTTCTGGGCCTGGCCCTGATCGGCCTGGGGCTGCTGGTCGCGCTGCATCAGCATTGATGGGATATTACATGATAACATTCAAAGCGTTATCATGTAGCAGCTTCGCTGTTTGCGGAATTGGCGTATAGGCGAGAGCCATGACAGCCCAGCCCGGAAGTCCCTCCGCCCACCACGACCATGATCACGACCATGATCATGCGCACGACGGTCATCACCACGCGCACGGGGGGCGTCATCATCACCATCACGGCCATGGGCACGCCCATGGCCCCGTGGACACGGGAGACGGGCGCTACGCCGTCGGCCTGGCGGTCAATCTGGCCTTTGTGGTCTGCGAATTCGCGGCCGGGCTGATCGCGGATTCCACCGCTCTCCTGGCCGACGCCGGCCATAATCTGTCGGATGTCCTGGGCCTGGCCATGGCCGGCGGGGCGGCCTGGCTGGCGCGGCGCGGGGCGCACGGGGCGGCGGGCGGACGGAGCACCTACGGTTTCGGCAAGGCGACGGTCCTGGCGGCCCTGGCCAACGCCGTGCTGCTGATCTTCGCCTGCGGCGCCATCGCCTTCGAGGCCGTGCGGCGGTTTGCGGAACCGGCGCCGGTCGGCTCGGGCGTCATCATGACGGTGGCCGCCGTCGGCTTCATCATCAATCTGGGCACGGCCCTGCTGTTCATGAAGTCCCAGCACGATCTGAACGCGCGCGGCGCCTATCTGCACATGATGGCCGACGCGGGGGTGTCTTTGGGCGTCGTCCTCGCGGGGGGCATGATTCTGCTGACCGGCTGGTCCGTGGTCGATCCGATCGTCAGCCTGGTCATCGTCGCCGTCATCCTGTGGTCGACCTGGGGCCTGCTGAAGGACTCGGTCCATCTGGCGATGGACGGGGCGCCGGACGACGTCGACATGACGGCGCTGGAGCAGGGACTGTGCGCCCTGCCGGGCGTGCGCGCCGTGCACGACCTGCACGTCTGGGCCCTGTCCACAACCGAGACCGCCCTGACGGCCCACCTGGTCCACGACCGGACGGACGGCGACACGCTTCTGCGAGAGGCCCAGGGTGTGGCACGACGCCATGCGATCCGCCACACGACGCTCCAGCTGGAGAACGAACCCCTGCCGGACTGTCCGGGGTGTTGAGCCGCTCAGCTTAAGCCTGATCGAAGGTCAGCGGGGCGCCCCAGAAGCGGGCGATCAGGTCCGACTGAGGCCCGGCCTGGCCGGTGGTCAGGAAGTCGCGGCGGCCGCCGTCGCCCAGGGCGTATTCGGGATGGCGGGCGAAATAGCGATCCAGGGCGTCGGCCACCGCCGTCGGCTGTTCGATCAGGGCCGTCCCAGGCGGCAGGGCGGCGGCGAACAGTTCGGCGATGATCTCATAGTGGGTGCAGCCCAATATGGCCTTGTCCGGGTGGCGGCCGATGCGGCGGCGCAGGGCGTCGACATGATCCTTCACCACCACCGTCAGTTCTTCGACCGGGGCGCCCAGTTCGATCAGGCCGGCCAGGCCGGGGCAGGGTTCGCAGAAGACGGCGATGTCCTCGCGCCGTTTGTCGATCTCGATCTCGAACACGCGGCTGATGGCGGTGGCGGCGGTGCAGAAGACGCCGGTGATGTCCACCGCCTGGATCTTTTCACCCTCCTGGGGGCGTTCGGCCTCGAAACTCCAGGGCAGGCCCGTCGCAGCCTCGATGGTGGGCACGATGATGCCCAGCACGTTCACCGGCCGGCCCAACCGCTCGCGCAGGCCGGGGATCCAGGTCTGTTGCAGGCGGCGCAGGGCGATGGCGCTGGCGG
Organism: Brevundimonas sp. GW456-12-10-14-LB3; assembly: GCF_059424365.1. Lineage (NCBI taxonomy): Bacteria > Pseudomonadati > Pseudomonadota > Alphaproteobacteria > Caulobacterales > Caulobacteraceae > Brevundimonas > Brevundimonas sp. GW456-12-10-14-LB3. Next base: position 61,395 of record NZ_JBWKZJ010000009.1, on the reverse strand, counting down.
TGTTGCAGGCCAGGACCACGACCGAGGCGCCGGCCTCGAACAGCCGCTCGCACCCGGCCTTGGTTAGCTCGACGATCTCCTCGCCGCCGCGTCCGCCGTAGGGGGCGTGGGCCTGGTCCGCCAGATAGACGAAGTCACGCTGCGGGAACCGCCGCGTCAGTTCACGATGGACGGTCAGGCCGCCCACGCCGGAGTCGAAAACGCCAATAGCCATAGGCGCGCTTTAGAACAGTGCGACGACGTATCCAACCCGATCAGCGAGAAGATTGCGTCTCTGTCAGGTGACGCGCGATCCATGTGCGCCTAAGTGTACGGTCGAAATAGTTTTCCTACGGAGCATTCGATGCACAGACGCCAGCTTCTCATCGCGGGCGGCAGCCTGATGGCCCTTTCGGCCTGTGGAACGACGGGCGGCGCCGGCGGGGGCGGGGTCTCGCCGGTCTCGGTCGCGGAAGAGGCGCGCATCGCCCGCGCCGTCCTGCCGAGCGCGACGCCGAGGGCCGAACTGCTCCAGCCCTGGACCGGCCCCTATGACGGCGTGCCGCCGTTCGACAAGGTGACCCCGGCCAAGCTGCGCGAGGCCATGCTGGAAGGCATCGAACTGCAGCGCGCCGACATCGTTGCCATCGCGAACAATCCGGAAGCCCCCACCTTCGCCAACACCATGACGGCGCTGGAGCTGGCCGGCGAGCCGCTGGACCGCGCATCCAACCTCTATGGGGTCATGACCTCCAACATCGGCGGCGAGGCCTATGACGCCGTCGACACCGAACTGTCGCCGATCCTGTCGGCGGCCTCGGACGAGATCACCTTCAACGAAAAACTGTTCCAGCGCATCAAGACGGTCGCCGACAACGCCGACGCCATGGGCCTCAGCCCCCAGCAGAAGCGTCTGGCCGAACGCCGCCGCGACGCCTTCATCCGCTCCGGCGCCAATCTGGACGCGGCCGGCAAGGCCGAGCTGGGCCGGATCAACACCGCCCTCTCCAACGCCTTCACCCGTTTCGGCCAGAAGGTGGTGGCTGATGAGAACAGCTGGACCCTGATCCCGAACGAAGCGGGCGTCGCCGGCCTGCCCGCCTCGAACAAGGCCGCCGCCGCCTCGGCCGCGCGCAGCCGCAATCGGCAGGGCTGGGCCATTCTGAACACCCGTTCGGCCGTGGACCCCTTCCTGACCTTCGCCGACGACCGGGCCCTGCGCGAGCAGGTCTGGAAGAAGTTCGTCAACCGCGGCGACAACGGCGACGCCAACGACACCAACGCCACCATCGCCGAGATCGTGAAGCTGCGGGACCAGCGCGCCAAGCTGTTGGGCTATCGCAACCATGCGGAACTGCGGATGCAGGACACCATGGCCAAGACTCCGGCCAATGCGCAAAGCCTGATGGACCGCGTCTGGGCCCCGGCCAAGGCCCGCGTCGCCGAAGAGGTCGCCGACATGAAGGCGATCGCCGGTTTCGACATCGAACCCTGGGACTATCTCTACTTCGCCGAGAAGGTGCGTAAGGCCAAGTACGACCTGGATCAGAACCAGCTGAAGCCCTATTTCGAGCTGAACGCGGTCCGCGCCGGCTCCTTCGCCATGGCCGAGCGTCTGTACGGCTTCAAATTCACCAAACTGCCCAAGGGCTCGGTGCCGACCTTCGAACCGGACGTCGAGGTCTATGAACTGCACGACAAGGCCACCGGCAAGCTGATCGGCCTCTACTACACCGACGACTACGCGCGCCCCGGCAAGCGTTCGGGCGCCTGGATGACCACCTACCGCTCCTTCTCGACCCTGGACGGCTCCAAGGTGATCTTGGGCTCCAACAACAACAACTTCACCAAGCCCGAGCCGGGCGAGCCGGTGCTGATCTCGCTGGACGACGCCGAGACCCTGTTCCACGAGTTCGGCCATACCCTGCACTATTTCTCGTCGAACGTGACCTATCCGTCGTTCGGCAATACGCCGCGCGACTTCGTCGAATATCCGTCGCAGGTGCACGAGCACTGGGTGCTGAGCCGGCCGATCCTGGACGGCTATCTGAAACACTATCAGACCGGCGAGGCCATGCCCCAGGCCCTGGTCGACAAGATCCAGGCCTCATCGACCTTCAACCAGGGCTATGCGACGGTCAGCTATCTGTCCTCGGCCATCGTCGACATGGATCTGCACACCCAGGCCGTGCCGCCGACCGACATCGACGCCTTCGAAAAGGCCAGCCTGACGCGGATCGGCATGCCCAAGGAGATCGTGATGCGGCACCGCCTGCCGCAGTTCAATCACCTGTTCACGTCCGACGCCTATTCGGCCGGCTACTACAGCTATCTGTGGTCCGAGACGATGGACGCTGACACCTGGGCCTATTTCGAGGAGTCGGGCGACGTCTTCAATCCGGACATCGCCGGCCGCTTCAAGTCGATCATGCTGGCGCCGGGCAACACCACCGACCGGGCCGAGGCTTACCGCGCCTTCCGCGGCCGCGACCCCGACGTGGCGGCTCTGCTGAAGGTCCGGGGCTTCCCGGTTTCCTGATCCGGGGCCTGTTTGAGACCCCAACGGGCTGAATGACGTTTGCGGCCGGCGGAGCGATCCGCCGGCCGTTTCGTTTGCGCGCGGTCTGGCCTAAGTCGGGAGGACTGCCGATGAAAGAAGAAGCGCCCATGCCCGTCGTCGCCTCCTACGTCTATCGCGACGGTCATAGGGAGCGCGCCGCGCCTCTGACCCCCGAAGGACTGGCCCTGCAGCCCGGCGAGTTCGTCTGGATCGGCCTGCACGACCCGACCGACGCCGAGTTCGAGGTTCTGGTCCGGCGCTTCAACCTGCACCCCCTGGCGGTCGAGGACGCCCTGTCGGCCCATCAGATGCCCAAGGTCGAGGTCTATGGGCGCGAGCTGTTCGTGGTCGCCCGGACGGCGGAAAAGATCGAGGACCATATCCGGTACGGCGAAACCCACGTCTTTGTGGGGGATGACCACGTCATCAGCATCCGTCACGGCTCAAACCGCGCCCACACGGCCTTGCGGACCCAGCTGGAGGCCTCGCCGGCCCAGCTGCGGACCGGGCCGGATTTCGTGCTGCATGGCGTTCTCGACTTCATCGTCGACGCCTATGTGCCCATCGTCGACCATTCCGAGGACGCCGTGCTGGAGATCGAGCAGAGGGCGTTGGAGGCGTTTCTGTCGCGCAACGAAATCCGCCGCCTGTTCACCCTGCGCCGCGAACTGCTGAAGTTTCGCCGCATCCTGGGGCCGATGGAGGAGGTGGCGGGCAAGCTCCAGTCTCTGGACCTGCCCTGTATCGACCCCGACGTCCGACCCTATTTCCGCGACGTCGGCGACCATGTCCGACGGGTCAACAGCCGCCTGAACGGCCTGACCGAAATCCTGTCGTCCGTCTTTGAAGTCGCCAATCTGCTGGAACAGCAGAGGCAGGGGGTCATCACCCGCAAGCTCGCCTCCTGGGCGGCGCTGCTGGCCGTGCCCACCGCCATCGCCGGCATCTACGGCATGAATTTCGAACACATGCCGGAACTGCACTGGCGTTACGGCTATCCGGCCGTCATGGCGGTGATGGCCGCCGTCTGCGTCGGTCTCTACATCACGTTCAAACGGACGAAATGGCTGTGACGCAAGAGACCGGCGAGGGACGCTGAGGCCCCTCGCCGATCCGAACGGTCAGCTTTCGCCGGAGGCGGTCGCGGCGCGAACGACGGGGCGGACGTCTCGCGACGCGCTGACGTATTGGACGCGGTGGAGGCGCGGCAGCCGGCTCAGAGCCTCGGCCCGCACAGCCGCGCGGCAGGAGCGGCGATTGGTGATCTGGCCGGCGGTGAAGCTGATGTCGCGGCACAGACGCTCGGCCGCCTGATGGACGCGGGCGTCGAAGGCGGCGGCGCCGGCCGTCGAGGCCAGGTCCAGATCGCCGAAGGGGATCCGGACGTCCTGAGCCAGGGCGGAGGAGGCGGACAGGACGGCGACGGCGAAGAGAACGGGGGAGAGAACCTTCATCGTTTTAGCTCCTAGGGAACGATAATCGCCCGAAATGGCGATGAAGGCGCAATAGCTTTCTTCTGTAACGGCGCAGTGAGGATTGCGGCGCCGATCTGCGACAGTTCAATTAAATCGGATTTAGGATGAGGGCGGGGATCAGCCGCTGTTCCTCAGCCCCGCCGCCACCCCGTTGATCGCCAGCAGGATTCCCTCGCGCACCCGCGGATCTTCGTCGCCGGCGCGGCGGCGGCGGATCAGCTCGATCTGCACATGGTTCAGCGGCTCGACATAGGGCATCCGCAGGCGGATCAGACGGTCCAGTTCCGGCTGGCCGCCCAGCAGCTTGTCATGGCCGGTGATGGCCAGGATGGCGTCGTGCGTCCTCTGCCATTCGTCGCGGATTTCGCCGTAGATGCGGGCGGCCAGACCCGCGTCGCTGACCAGGGTGGCGTAGCGGCGGGCGATGGTCATGTCCGACTTGGCCATGACCATCTCCATGTTCTGAACCAAGGTCTTGAAGAAGGGCCAGGCCTCGGCCATCGCCTTCAGCTCGTCCATGTCGCAGCCCTGGACCGCCGAGCCGAAGCCGAACCAGCCGGGCAGCATGACCCGGCTCTGGGACCAGCTGAACACCCACGGAATGGCGCGCAGATCCTCGATCCGGGTCGAGGCGGTCCGCGACGACGGGCGCGAGCCGATCTTCAGATCGGCGATCTCGGCGATGGGGGTGGCGGCGCGGTAATAGTCGACGAAGCCCTGGGTCTCATAGACCAGCTTGCGATAGGCGGCCATCGACCGGGCCGACAGGTCCGACAGGGTGGCGCCGTGTTCGGCGGTGAAGGCCTGGTCCCGTCCCTGGCCCAGGGAGGTCAGCACGGCGCCGCAGGTCAGGGCGTCCAGATTGCGCAGGGCGATCTCCGGCTCGCCGTATTTGTTGGCGATGACCTCGCCCTGTTCGGTCGTGCGGATCCGGCCCTGGACCGTGCCCTCCGGCTGGGCCAGGACCCCAGCGAAGGCCGAGCCGCCGCCGCGTCCGACCGTGCCGCCGCGCCCGTGGAACAGTTGCAGCTTCAGACCGGCGGCCTGGGTCACCTCGACCAGGGCGCGCGACGCCTCATGCAGTTCCCAGCCCGAAGTCAGATAGGAGCCGTCCTTGTTGGAGTCGGAATAGCCGATCATCACCTCCTGCACCCCGCGCGCCTTGGCCACGGCGAGGGCGGAGGGCTCCTTCAGCAGCCGCTCCAGGGTGGGGCGAGAGGCGCGCAGGTCTTCGATGGTCTCGAACAGGGGGGCGGCCTGAACCGGACAGGCGGCCGGGTCTTCGGGGCGGTAAAGCCCGACCTCCTTCAGCAGCAGATAGACCTCCAACAGATCCGAGGCCGCGTCGGTTTTGGAGACGATATGGGTGCGGATCGCCTGGGGGCCGAAGGCGGCCAGGGCGTCGGCGGCGGCCTGGAGGATGGCCCGCTCCTTCAGGGTCTCGGCCGCATAGTCGGCATAGGGGCTGAACAGCAGGCGCGGCGAGGCCAGTTCGGCCGCCAGCACCGCCAGCCGGCCCTCCTCGTCCAGGGCGGAATAGTCGTCGCAGACCCCGGCCGTCTTCAGCAGATCGGCGACGACCCGCTCATGGACATCCGAGTTCTGGCGCAGGTCCAGGGTCGCCATGTGGAAGCCGAAGATTTCCACCGCCGTGATCAGATCGTTCAGCCGGTCGTCGGCGAACACCTCGCCGTGGTGCGAGACCAGGCTGTCGCGCAGGATTCGCAGATCGGCCTCGAAGGCGTCTGGGCCGGGATAGGCTTCGGCTGCAACGGCCGCGCGGCGGGGGGGCTGTGCGCCGCCCCGCGCCTCATAGGTGGCGGCCAGACGCGCATAGACCCCGGTCAGGGCGCGGCGATAGGGCTCGTCCGCCCGGTGCGGCGACGGGTCCTGGGCGGCGTCGGCCAGGGCCGCCAGCTCGGGCGAAACCTCGGCCAGCTCGGCCGCCAGGCTGAGTTCGGCGCCCAGGGCGTGGACCTCCTCCAGATAGAAGCCCAGCACCGCCCGCGCCTGGGTGCGGAAGGCGGCGCTCAGCACCGCACCGTCAACGTTCGGATTGCCGTCCCGGTCGCCCCCGACCCAGGTGCCAACCCGCAGGAAGGGCTGAAGCTGGGGCGCCTCCAGCAGACGACGCCAGGCCGACAACTGTTTGGGCGCCACCCGCAGGAAGATGCGGTCCAGGAAGGAGACGACCGTGTCGATCTCGTCCTGCACCACCAGCCCCTGGGTGCGCACCAGCCGCGTGGCCCACAGGATGACGATCTGGCGGCGCAGGGGTTCGTTGATCTGGGCCGGCGAACAGGCGTCTCCGGCCTTGTCGCAGGAATCCAGCAGATCGGAGATGGCGGTGATCCGGTCGATGACGCTCTTGCGCCGCACCTCCGACGGGTGGGCGGTCAGGACCGGCGAGATCAGGGCCTCGTCCAACAGGGCGCGCACCGCCGCCTTGTCGATCTTCTGATCGGCCAGTCGCAGCAAGGCGCCCTCGGGGGTGTCGGGACGGGCGCCGGCCTCGGCCTGGTGCTGGGCGCGTCGGCGGGTGGCCCGGTCCTCGGCGATGTTGGCGAGCAGCGAAAAGAGGGCGAAGCCGTGCGCCAGACCCGCCGCCTGATCCACGCTCATGGCGGTCAGCAGCTTCTCCAGCCGCTTGGCCGGATGGGAGGCGGGATCGCGGTGATAGGCGACGGACGCCTGGCGGACCGCCTCGACATGTTCGAACAGGGCCTCTCCGCCTTCGGCGCGAATGACCTCGCCCAGAATTCCGCCCAGCAGTCGGACTTCTTCGCGCAGGGCGTCGTCGGCGGCGGGGCTCATCATCGGCGAATATCCTCGGTCGGCGTGGGGAGAAGCCCATCTGAGGGGCCGCAAACACGCCCGTCAACGCACGATCCGTGACAGCCGCTCCCAGCTACAATCGTGGTGAACGCCCGTTAGGATTTCTTAACCGGGCGCATGGCAGCATGGGGGTGAAGGATTCCGCCCCGTGTCCATGTTCGCCAAACGCCAGTCCGCCCTCGCCGCCGCCGCCGGCGCCCCGCCGGCGCCCCGCGCCAAGCCGAGCCTGAAGCCCCTCGTCGCCGTGCTGAAGAAGCCGCCGGTGGTCGCGGCCCTGGCCGGCGTCTTCCTGCTGACCTCCACCGCCCTCTTCTTGACCGTCCTGGGCGACCCGCGCGCGGGCGCGCCTTCGGCCCGCATCGCCCTGCACCGGGCGCCGGCCGCGCCGGACGCTCCCGCCCCGACCGGATTCGAGGCCTTCTCCATGGGGGCCATGGGTCTTTATCAGGATTTGACGGGAGGCGGAGATACGTCCGGCGCGGCGGGCGGCGAGGCCTTGATCACCTTGCCGGACGGCGCTTCCGTCGCGGGCGGCGCCAGCTACAGCGCCCCGGTCCAGCCGGCCTCGCCCCTGCCCAAGGCGCCGATCGCCGGCCTGTCCCAGCCCGGCCCCAGCGGTCCCCTGCCGATGATCGCGCCCGACGGCCGCGTCCCGGCCCAGGCCTACGCCCGGCCCTTCCGCTCGAACGGCAAGCCGCGCGTGGCCCTGATCGTCGGCGGCCTGGGGCTGAACGCCGTCACCACCCGCGCCGCCATCGAACGCCTGCCGGCCGAGGTGACCCTCAGCTTCGTCCCCTATGCCGACAATCTCCAGTCCTGGATCGACCAGGCCCGGGCCCAGGGCCATGAGGTCATGCTGGAAATGCCGATGGAGCCCAGCGGCTATCCCGACAACGACCCCGGCCCCTATACGCTTTTGGCCAACGGCACGCCCGACGATGTCGAGGCCAAGCTGGACTGGCTGCTGGGTCGCGCCACAGGCTATTTCGGCGTGACCAACTATCTGGGCGACCGGTTCGCGACCTCCGACACGGGCATGAACGCCTTCCTGCTGATCCTGCGCCAGCGCGGCGTCGCCTTCCTGGACGACGGTTCTTTCCAGCGCCGTCCCGGCGCCTGGGCTCGGGCCAGCGCCGACAAGGTCATCGACCAGACCCAGTCGCCCGCCGCCATCATCGGCGCCCTGAACAGTCTGGAAGCCCAGGCCAAGCTGCGCGGCTCGGCGATGGGGACCGGCTTCGCCTATCCCGTCACCGTCGAGGCCGCCGCCCGCTGGACCGCCGGCCTGGACCAGCGCGGCCTGCAACTGGCGCCGGCGTCTGCGATGACGCTTCGGCCGGGGCGCTAGGAAGTGGCGAGTGGCGAGTGGCGAGTGGCGAGTAAGGACGCTCGCCGTCCGAGCGCACAGGTGCGTTCGTTCTTCCTCGCCAATCGCCACCCGCCACTCGCCACTCGATGACCGACCTCACCCTCTACCGCCCCAATGTCGGTGTCGTGCTGTTCAACGCCGACGGCCAGGTCTGGTACGGCCGGCGACACGCGACGCCGGGACCGCATAACTGGCAGTTTCCGCAGGGCGGGGTGGATGACGGCGAGGATCTGACGGCGGCCGCACTGCGCGAGTTGAAGGAAGAGACCGGCGTGACCTCGGTGGAGTTCCTCGCCCGGACCGACGACTGGATCCTGTACGACTTCCCACCGGAGGCGATGAACAATCCCAAGGCCTGGCGCGGCTTCAAGGGGCAGCGCCAGCAGTGGTTCGCCTTCTGCTTCACCGGCAAGGACAGCGAGATCGACCTGCAGGCCGACGAGGAGATCGAGTTCGACGCCTGGCGCTGGGGCGACCTGTCGGAGGCCTGCGACCTTATCGTGCCGTTCAAACGTCCGGCCTATGAACAGGTGGTCGCCGCCTTCGCCCATCTGGCGGGCCGAAAGCCGGCATAGAAAAAGGGCGGCGAAACCGCCGCCCTTTCCAGTTCTGTCGGACCGATCAGGCCGCCTTGGCCTTGTCCGTCTTGCCCTCGATCAGGGGCTTGGCGCCGCCGATCTCGATCCGGCGGGGCTTCAGCGCCTCGGGCAGTTCGCGCTTCAGCGAGATCGACAGCAGGCCGTTGACCAGATTGGCCTCGGTCACGACCACATAGTCGGCCAGCTGGAAGCGGCGTTCGAAGTCGCGCTCGGCCAGGCCGCGGTGCAGATAGGTCTTCTGCGCGGCGGCGTCGTCATTGGCGGTCTTGCGCCCGGTCACGGTCAGCAGATTCTCCTTCACCTCGATGTTCAGCTCGTCGGGAGAAAATCCGGCGACGGCGATCTCGATGCGATAGGCGTTCTCGCCCGTGGTCTCGATATTGTACGGGGGATAGCCGCTGTCCTGGCTGGTCCGCGCGGCGGTTTCCAGCAGATTGGCCAGGCGGTCGAAACCGACGGCCGAACGGTACAGCGGGGTGAAATCATAGGTACGCATCAGCATCCTCCTGAGGATCAGCAAGGTTGAGCCGCCCGGCGATTTGCCCGGACGGTGGGAGTTCAGACCGACGACCCGAAACCGGCTTCGTCCGTCCGGAGAGCCCGACATCGGCGCTCTCGGAAACAAAGATGGGAGGCGCAGATCGGCCGTCAAGGGGCGCCCAGGCTGCGACCGAATGTCGGTGTCTCGGGATCGTCATTTGCGCCTGTCCTCAGGTCTCTTAAGGAAGGTGACCCGCACCAGGAGCCCGTCCCCCATGCGCCTTCATCTGCTCGGCCTCGCCGCCGTCCTCGTCGCCCTTCCCGCCGCCGCCCAAACCGTCCCAGCCCAGACGGAAGGCGCGTGGACCCCGCCGCGCTCGGCCCTGTCCAGCACCCTGCCGATCCTGGAGGAAGATAAGGCGCTTCAGGCCGCCGTCGCCGCCGAGACCCGCCCGGCCGAAGACCGCGCCCGCGACGCCGCCCGCCATCCTTACGAATCCCTGACCTTCTGGGGGCTGCAGCCCGGCATGACGGTGGTGGAGATCGAGCCCGGCCGCGCCAGCTGGTGGCGCCATATCCTCGAACCCTACGCCGCGGCGACCGGCGGTCGATACGTCGCCGTCAACCGCCCGCTGGAGACGATGGAGGTCGCCCCCGGTTCTGCCGACTTCATCCTGGTGGCCCGCGCCTTCCACAACTGGTCGCGCGACGGCCGCACCGAACCCTATCTGAAGGCCTTCTACGCCGCCCTGAAGCCCGGCGGCGTATTGGCGGTCGAGCAACACCGCAGCGCCGAAGGCCTGAACGTCGCCGACGTCGCCTCCACCGGCTATGTCCCGGAAAGCTATGTGATCCATGAGGCCCAGGACGCCGGCTTCGTGCTGGAGGCGCGCAGCGAGCTGAACGCCAATCCCAAGGACGACCACGACCATCCGTTCGGCGTCTGGACCCTGCCGCCGGTGCGCCAGTCCCAGGCCCGCGACGGCTCGGGGGCGCTGACCCCGGACCAGCGTGCGGCCTTCGACGCGATCGGCGAAAGCGACCGTATGACCCTGCGTTTCCGCAAACCCGAATAGTCTCTTTTGACCCGCGTCGCGAACGTGGGTAAGCCCGTTCGACCAAGGTTAGCCGGACGCGGGGGCCGGCTTCCGAGGGGGTGTTTTGATGGTTGATCTTTCTGCGACGTCCCACGGCCTGTCCCGCCGCTTCCTGCTGACCGGCGCGACCGGTCTGGCCCTGACCGGCCTGGCCGCCTGCGGCCGCAAGAAGGAGGCCGCTCCCGAGGCGCCGCCGGCCCCCTCCGGTCCGCCGGAAGGTTCGCTGGAATGGGCCGTCGCCGGCCCCTGGCGCGCCCAGGACCGGCCGCGCGACGCCTTTCGCCACCCGATGGAGACCCTGCGCTTCTTCGGTCTTCAGCCCAGTATGACGGTGGTCGAATTCTGGCCGGGCAGCGGCTGGTACACCGAAATCCTGGCCCCCTATCTGGCGCGCGGCAAGGGCAGCTATATCGCCGCCCTCTTTCCCGAGGGCCCCGCCGCCGACCCGGCCCAGACCGCGCTGAACGCCGCCTTCCAGACCCGGTTCAGTGCGGACAAGAAGCTGTACGGCGAGCCCCAGTTCACCACCTTCGGCGCGGCCTCCGGCCCCGTGGCGCCGGCCGGGACGGTGGACCTGTGCCTGTTCATGCGCACCCTGCACGGTTGGATGGCGGCGGGCATCGCCGAAAAGGCCTTCGCCGACGCCTTTGCGGCGCTCAAGCCCGGCGGGATTGTGGGGGTCGAGCAGCATCGACTGGCGCCGGAAGAGGACCAGGACCCGGTGGCCGCCAACGGCTATGTCCAGGAAGCCTTCGTCAAACAGCTGGCGGCCGAGGCCGGCTTCGTCTTCGTCGCGGCCTCCGAGATCAACGCCAATGAGAAGGACACCAAGGACCATCCGTTCGGTGTCGACACCCTGCCGCCGATGCGTCTGACCGCCCCCCAGGGCCAGCCCGCCGACCCGACCTTCGACCGATCCAAGTTTGAAGCGATCGGCGAAAGCGACCGTATGACCTTGAAGTTCAGGAAGCCCGAGTGAACCGCGCCCAAGCCTTCGCCGCCAACGCACCCCTGATGGGGGTTCCCGGCGCGTCCTCGCCGCCCGGCGGCAAGGGCGAATGGTATCGGGGCGCCGGCGGCATGCGGCTGCGCGCCGCCATCTGGAAGCCGTCGCACCTGACCGCGGAACAGCCGCGCGGGACGGTGGTGCTCAGCCCCGGCCGCACGGAGCCGATCGAGAAATATTTCGAGGTCATCGGCAACTTCCTGGCGCGCGGCTGGTGCGTCCTGGCGCATGACTGGCGCGGCCAGGGCCTGTCGGCCCGGCTGCTGCCCGACCGGCTGAAGGGTCATGCCCGGGCGGTGGAGGAGTTTCTGGACGACTACGGCCGGCTGCTGGACGCCTTCGAGGACCAGTGCCCCAAGCCCTGGATCATGGTCGGCCATTCGATGGGCGCCTGTCTGAACCTGCTGACCCTGGAAGCCGGGGAAACCCGCTTCTCGGGCGCCGTCCTGTCCAGCCCCATGCTGCGGATCAAGACCGGCAAACGGTCGATGTGGTCGGTCAAGCTGGCGGTGCGCTGGAGCATCCGCCACGGCCATGCGGGCGACTATCTGCTGGGCGACCCGGACGATCCGTTCGACCACACCTTCGCCGAGGACGCCCTGACCTCGGACGAGACCCGCTATGAGATGTGGCGCCAGCAGCTCTACGCCTGCCCCCACCTGGCCATCGGCGGCCCCACCTACGGCTGGCTGGCCTTCGCGCTGGACGCCGGCGAGCGCGCGCTCAAGCCCAAGGCCCTCAAGACGGTCAAGATCCCGGTCGCCATCGTCCAGGCCGACGCCGACGACGTGGTCTGGAAACAGACCGCCCGCTGGGCCGCCAAACGCCTGGGCCGCGGCCGCTATGTCGAGGTCCCCGGCGCCAAGCACGAGGTCATCATGGAAGCCGACCCCATGCGCGCCGTCTTCCTCGACGAGTTCGACGCCATGGCGGAATATGTCTCCCCGCCGAAGGGCGCGGCGGCCGATCCGTCGGCGCGGGTCGAGGACGTGACGGAGGAGACGCCGTCGGTGGCGTGAGGGGCCTACCCCCGTGTCGTCATCCTCGGGCTTGACCCGAGGATCGAACGATCCGCCGCATGTGCGAAGGGGGCAAGCGCAGAGCCCGATCCGCGCCCGGTCCTCGGGTCAAGCCCGAGGATGACGGCAGGAGAGATTTGTGCCGCTTAGGTTAAGGCAAGGTCGGCTTTTGGCGCTTAGGTCCATTTCGCAAATCGACCCAAGACAGACATTGACATCGACCGTCTCGTGGCAGGTTCATAGCCGATGAAAACACGATACGTGATCGCGATTGGTGCTGGTGTGGCGACACTCGTCGCCCTTGCCGGAGCAAGGTTGATCCTACATGACTGGCTGACCGTTGATGCCTGCTACGATGACGGCGGCGTGTTTCTCAAAGAGATCGGCAAGTGTTCTCACTCCCAAGCGGAGGTGGACAGTTACCGACCGAGGTCTAACCGGCCAGCAGAGGTCCGATAACCACCCTTTGCAGCCAATCCCGACGTCTGCTTTCAGGCCGCCGCCCGCTTCAGCGTCACCAGCGCCTGACCGATCAGCCGTTCATCCCCGACGGCCAAAATCTGCCCGCTTCCGTCCGGCGCCTCCCCGCGCCAGTTGACCACCCGGCCGCCGGCGGCCTCGATCACCGGGACCAGGGCCGACCAGTCCCAGGGTTTCAGGCTGGTTTCGGCGACCAGGTCCATCTTGCCGGCCGCCACCATGGCGTAGGCGTAGGCGTCGCAGCCCAGGCGGGCCAGGCGGGCGGCGGCGCGGACCTGGGTCCAGGCGCCCAGTTCGGCGCCGTTGAATATGTTCGGATCGGTGGTCGAGATGACGGCCTCGGTCAGATGCTCGCACGCCCGCACGGCCAAAGGGGTCTCGGTTTCGCCGCGCAGCAGCCGGGCGCCGGACGGGCCGCCGATGAAGATCTCGTCCAGATAGGGCTGGGCGATCACGCCCACGGTCGGCTTGCCGCCGACGCGCAGGGCGATCAGGGTGGTCCACAGCGGCAGGCCCGAGATGAAGGCCCGCGTCCCGTCGATGGGGTCCAGAATCCACACATGTTCGGCGTCCGGCCGATCCTCGCCGTATTCCTCGCCGATCACCCCGTGGTCAGGATAGCGCGCGGCGATCAGGCGGCGGATCGCCGCCTCGGCCTGTTTGTCGGCCTCGGTCACGGGGTCGAACCCCTTGGCGCCGCCCTTGTCCTCATGGCCGATGTCGGAACGGAAAAAGGGCAGGGTGACGCGCGCGGCTGCGTGCGCCAGTTCCACGGCAAAGGATTCGAACTCGGTCATGCGCGGCTCTTAGAGCATGATCGATCGGGACGGAACCGAAAGGGGCCCGGCTGAGGCGTCAGATCAGGCGGCGACGTCCTTGGAGTCGTGCAGCGACTTGGCCAGGTCCAGCAGGCGGCGGCGCGGGCGCTCCTCCAGCTGATAATAGGCCTGGATCAGGTCCAGGGTCTCCTTGCGCGAGAAGACCTCCTGGGCCGTGGGCAGGCCGCCCTTATTCTCCAGGGCTTCGGCCACGCCGTCATAGAAATAGCTGACCGGCGTCTCCAGCGCCTGGGCCAGCTGCCACAGGCGGGCGGCCGAGATGCGGTTGGCGCCGCATTCGTATTTCTGAATCTGCTGGAAGCGGATGCCCACCTGCACGGCCAACTGCTGTTGCGTCAGCCCCAGCAGGCGACGGCGACGCCGCAGACGGCGGCCCAGGTGGAGATCGATGTCGGTGGCCATGGCCCCCAATTCCTCATCTGCAACCCGTCCCGAATTGGCACGGCTCGCCCGAAACCTCGCAATCGCCATGCCGGAATCGGGCTTCGCAAGGGCTGGCGGCCCCTGTCCGGGAATCGGGACGGGGTTGCGCAACCCGATCGGGGCGGACGCATTTAGTCGGCAGCTTGGCTTTTGAAGGAAGGGACCAAACTCATGGGCATTATCGCCTGGATCATCATCGGGATCGTCGCGGGCTGGCTCGCGGAACAGATCATGGGTCGTAACCACGGCCTGATCACCAATCTGATCGTCGGCGTCATCGGCGCCCTGATCGGCGGCTTCATCGCCGGCGCCCTGGGCATCAGCTGGGGCGGCTGGATCGGTTCGACCATCGTCGCCACCATCGGCGCCGTGATCCTTCTGTTCCTGTTGGGCCTGGTCAAGCGTCGCGCCTGACCCCCGACTTAAGGCAATATAAGACGAAGGGGCGGTTCGCAGGAACCGCCCCTTCTTTTTGTCCGGCTCGGATCACCGACACAGGAAAGGCGGCCGGCTGAGCCGACCGCCTTCCAGGATCAAGCCTTCAGAGGCTTGCCGCGATCAACCCTGGGGGCTGGCGGGCGGGGTCGTCGGATCGCTCGAGGTCGCGGGGTCCGTCGGTTCAGTCGGCGCCGGCTCGGCGGGCAGGGTCGGCGGCGTCGGTTCCGCCGCGTCAGGCGCAGTCGTCGGCTCAGGCGCCGTCGGAGACGTCATGGCGTCGTCAGCGGGCGGCGTCGCGGCGTCGGGGGTGGCGGAAGCCTCGCCCGCGATGGCGGCGGCGGCGTCGAACTCAGCCTTGGTGTAATCCACCTTGACGGCTTCGCCCTCCTGGCGAATGCCGTTCAGCGGCACGGCGCGAACCTGGCCATCGGCGCCGCGGACAGTCAGCTCCTGAGCGCCCGAGGCGTTGGTCTGAACGCCTTCCAGCTTGCCCAGCTCGCCGTCGGGGCCTTGGATCGAAACGCCCGGCGTCAGTTGCAGGCTCTGTTGGCTCGAAGCTGAGGCCGCGGCGTCTTGAGAGGCCGGCGGGGTCGAGGCGGCGTCTTGGGCCAGGGCCGGCGCGGCGATCAGAAAGGCGGCGGCGGCGCTGGTCAGAAAAGCGGTCTTGATGTTCATGGGACTATACCCTCGTACAAGCGGGCCCGGCGCCCGCATCGACCAAACCCGCCATGTTACGGATTGTTTCACGCGCCTCTAAATGACCTTGGACCCGCCCCGGTTGGACGAGTCTTGGTCTATGATGGGGCGGAAAAGGCGAATCGGGGGGCTCTGTGAGCCAGAAGAACATCTATGGGCCTCGGCTCGTGCGGCGGCTGCTGGGGCTGGCCTATGAGCTGACGCCCCAGGTTTTCGCCGTCCTCGCCTTCGGCGCGGGGGCGCTGATGCTGATCTCGGCGGTGACGCCCGAGTTCGACGAGCGGTTACGGCTCCTGACGGGCGTCGTCTCGCCCATACTGATCGACCTGTCGCATTTCATGGCCAGCATCGCCGGCTTTATCCTGCTGTTGCTGTCGGCGGGCCTGTGGCGGCGCAGGCGCGGCGCCTATTGGGCGGCGATGGCGGCCCTGGCGGCGGGGGCGGTCTTTTCTCTGCTGAAGGGGCTGGACTGGCGGGAATCGATCGATCTGATCCTCGTGGCTGTCCTGCTGGCGCCGTGCCGCTCGGCCTTCAACCGGCGTTCGCGTCTCAGCGAGCCTCTGCGGCCGGGCTGGCTGCTGCTGTTGATCGCCGTGGTGATCTCCATGCTGTGGTTGGGGTTTTTCGCCTATCGGGACGTGGCCTATTCGGACGAACTGTGGTGGCGTTTCCTGGTCGATCGCCAGGCTTCCGGCTTCCTGCGGGCCGGTCTGGTCCTGTCCCTGCTGACCCTGTTGGTCGCAGGCCGGTCTCTGCTCAGTTCGCCCGGCGCCGACAGCCACGGCCCGGCGTCGCGCGAGGAGATCGAACGCGCGCGTCAGGCGCTGGAGACGGCCGACGCCGCCGCCCCGGAAGCCTGGCTGGCCATGCTGGGCGACAAGGCCCTGCTGTTCAGCCCGTCGGGCCGCAGCTTCCTGGCCTATCGCGTGCGCGGGCGGCGCTGGATCGCCATGGGCGAACCCGCCGGCCTGATGGCGGAGCGGCAGGAGCTGCTCTGGGCCTTCGCCGAAATGGCCGACAGCTACGGCGGTTCGGCGGTCTTCTATTCCGTCGGCGACGACATATTGGGCGAACTGGCGACCATGGGCCTGGCCCTTCGCAAGGTCGGGGAGACGGCGGTGATCCGCACGGAAACCTTCACCACCGAGGGCAAGGGCAAGCAGAACCTCCGCACGGCCCTGAACCGGGCCGAGCGGGAAGGGGCGCGGTTCGAAG
Source organism: Brevundimonas sp. GW456-12-10-14-LB3 (assembly GCF_059424365.1). NCBI lineage: Bacteria > Pseudomonadati > Pseudomonadota > Alphaproteobacteria > Caulobacterales > Caulobacteraceae > Brevundimonas > Brevundimonas sp. GW456-12-10-14-LB3. The sequence goes on along the minus strand of NZ_JBWKZJ010000009.1, from coordinate 44,885 downwards.
TCCTGCCGCCCGGGTCAGCCCGGCCTCTGGAGGCCGAACTGCGCGCCATTTCGGACGCCTGGCTGGCCATGCACAACGGGGCCGAAAAGGCCTTCTCCCTGGGCCGGTTCGACATCGACTATCTGGACCTGACGCCGCTGGCGGTGATGCGCGAGGGCGACCGGATCGTGGCCTTCGCCAATCTTCTGGTCACGCCGGGCGAGGCGGCGGTGGATCTGATGCGCTATACGCCCGACGCCCCGCACGGGGTCATGGACTATCTGTTCACCCGCTGCGTCCAATGGGCCAAGTCCGAGGGGATCGCCGAGTTCGACCTGGGCATGGCGCCCCTGGCGGGGCTGGAGGATCGCCGCATCGCCCCTGTCTTCGCCCGCGTGGGCGCCCTGGTGTTCGAAGAGGGCGGCGCCCTTTACGGCTTCCAGGGTCTGCGCAGCTACAAGGGCAAGTTTGGCCCCGAATGGAAGGCCCGTTTCATCGCCGCGCCGGTCCCCACGCCCCTGCCCCTGGCCCTGCTGGACGTGGCCCTGCTGACCAGCGGCGGCTGGCTGGGGATGTTGGGGCTCCGGCGGGCGCGCTGATCTCGACGTTCGCGGTCGAAGCCGTCATGGTGCGCCCATGTCGTTCAAAGCCCTCTTTTCACGCGCCCTGTCCCTGGCGCCTGAGCGCCTGCATTTCGCCGCCCACAGCCACCATCTGTGGCCTGACGCCTCATTCGAGGCGCAGCAGCAGGCCTGGCTCGACGCCAATCTGCACGCCGATCGCAAATGGGATCTGATCTTCGGCGAGGTCATTCCCCGGGCCCAGGCGGAGGTCGCGGCCGAACTGGGGCTTCCCGACCCGAACAGCCTGGTCTTCGCCCCCAACACGCACGATCTGCTGCTGCGGGTCTTTTCGGCGATCGAGCGCCGGCCCGTGCGGATTCTGTCGACGGACGGAGAGTTCCACTCGTTCCGTCGCCAGGCCGACCGGTGGGAGGAGGCGGGCCAGGCCGTCGTCACCCGCGTGGCCCTGGCCCCGTTCGAGACCTTTGCAGAGCGGTTCGTCGCGGCGGCCCAGGGCGGCGGCTACGACTGGATCGTCGTCAGCCATGTCTTCTTCCGCACCGGGGGGCTGTTCGACCGGATCGAGGCTCTGGCGGCGCTGGCCCGGCCAGAGGGGCCCTGGGTGCTGATCGACGGCTATCACGGCTTCATGGCCACGCCGACCGACCTGTCGGGCGTTGCGGACCGGGTCTTCTATGTCGCCGGCGGCTATAAGTACGCCATGGCGGGCGAGGGCGCCTGTTTCCTGCATGCGCCGGACGGTTTCGGCGCCAGGCCCGTCATCACCGGCTGGTTCGCCGAGTTCGGGGATCTGTCGGGGCCGCCCGGCGGGGTTCAGTATCGCTCGGACGGCGGCCGCTTCTGGGGGGCCACCTTCGACAGTTCGGCCCTGTACCGGTTCAACGCCGCCCGCGGGATGCTGAGCCAGGCGGGGCTGACGACGGAGGATGTCGCCGAACACGGCCGGGCGCTGGCATTGCAGTTCCAGGCGGCGGTCGGTGCGGGCGAGGCGGGTGTTTTCGGCGAGGCCGAGATTTTGAACCCCGTCGTCGGCGACGGGACGCGCGCCCGGTTCCTGGCCCTGCGTCATCCCAACGCCCAGGCGTGGCGCGCGACCCTGCTGGCGGCGGGGGTGGTGACGGACGTCCGCGACGACGTGATCCGCTTCGGCTTCGGCCTTTATCAGGACGCCGCGGACGTGGATCGGCTGATCGCGGCCTGCCGGGCGGTGTGAAGGCGGCGTGAAGGGGCGGGAGCCCGATCAGAAAAAGGTGCTGTCGTCCTGGGTCTTGGGCGTCGGCGCGGCGCGGGGCGGCGGCGTTCGGTTTGTGGCCTGCCCATTGGGGGCCGTGCCCTGGGCGCCCGGCGTCGCCGCGCCTGGAGCCTGTGGAGCGGCGCCGGGCGCGGCGTTCGCCGGCGGAATGGCCGGCAGGTTTGGATAGGGCAGGGCGGAGGGATCGGAGCCCGGAGCGGGCGTTTCACCGCCGTAAGGCGCCGAGGCGGCGTCCGCATCGGGCGTGGCCGTCCCGACCCGATCCGGCGCGTTCAGGTCGTCGCGGATGAACGGCCAGGCGCGGCTGTCGGCGCAGCCGCAGGCCTTCAGGAATCCGTCCCGATCCCGCCACAGCACCAGCGGATAGGTGATCTGCACGCCTGCGTCCTTCAGCAGTTCGGTCAGGCGGGCGTCGAACTGACGACTGGCCTCGACCACGGCGGCGCGGGCCAGATTGCCGTCGGCCGCCGGAATGCCGGCCGCCGTCCATTCTCGCGCGGGTGTCTGGATCCAGCGCTGGTACAGCGACCAGTCGCGGGTCAGCCACAGTTCGGCGACGGTGGCCCGTTCGGCCGCCGTGGACTGGGCTGCGCCTTCCCGGTCGGTCCGGGCGAACAGGATGATGCGGGGCTCCACCCCGGCCGCCTTCAGCTTGTCGATCTCTTCGCGGACGTAACGCTGGGTCGAGGCGCTGTCGCGATAGCCGATGACATAGAGGGGTTCGCCCCCACCGCCGCCCGAGACCCAGGAAGCCTCGTCCAGCAGCTGCTGAATCTGGGCCTGATTGCGCGTGATGGTGACGGGCTGGAAGCGCGAATAGAAGTTCCAATAGGCCCAATAGCCCGTCCCGGCCAAAACCAGACCGACCAGGGCGGCCAGAACCGACCATATCAAGAAACGACGCATCAGGCGGGGTGCTCCAGCTTCACCGTTGGCACGGTTAACGCATAGCATTGAAAACCGTTGTCCGCTTCATTCACGCAGACCCAGATCGCCGAAATCTCAGGGTGACGTGCGCGCGCCACATCTGTCGGGCGCGCGGCCGCCGTCAATCAGGGCTGCCAGCCCGAGACCTGATCCGCCTCGCTGTCCCCGGCCAGGGCGCCCCGGGTCTTCTTCACCTCGGCCCAGGCGGCGCGCAGCAGGGCGGGCACGCCCTCGCCGGACACGCCCGACACCAGCATGGGCCGACGGCCCGCGACCGCCTCCAGGGCCGCCGCCTTTTCCTCGCGCTCTTCGGGCGTCAGGGCGTCGATCTTGTTCAAGGCCAGGATCTCGGCCTTGTCCGCCAGCCCTTCGCCATAGGCTTCAAGTTCGCCCCGGATGATGTGATAGGCGTGGACCACGTCCTCCTGTGTGCCGTCGATCAGATGGATCAGGCTGGCCGAGCGTTCGACATGGCCCAGGAAGCGGGTGCCCAGGCCCGCGCCTTCGCTGGCGCCCTCGATCAGGCCGGGGATGTCGGCGATGACGAACCGTTCGGTCGGCGACAGGTCCACCATGCCCAGATTAGGCGCCAGGGTGGTGAAGGGATAGTCGGCGATCTTGGGCTTGGCCGCGCTGGCCGCCGAAAGGAAGGTGGACTTGCCCGCGTTGGGCAGGCCCGCCAGGCCGATGTCGGCGATCAGTTTCAGCCTCAGCCAGACCCAACGCTCCTGGCCCTCCTGGCCGGGGTTGGCGTAGGCGGGCGCCTGGTTGGTCGGTCCCTTGAAGCGGACATTGCCCCAGCCGCCATTGCCCCCCTTCAGCAGCAGCTCGACCTTGCCGGGCGTATCCATGTCCAGCAGCACCGTCTCCTTGTCTTCGTCCAGCACCTGGGTGCCGACCGGCACCTTCAGGACCACGTCCTCGCCCTTGCCGCCGTGCATCTGGCGGCCCTGGCCGTGGTGGCCGGTCTGGGCCTTGAAATGCTGCTGGTAGCGATAGTCGATCAGGGTGTTCAGCCCCTCGACCGCCTCGATCCAGACGTCGCCGCCCTTGCCGCCGTCGCCGCCGTCCGGGCCGCCGTTGGGAATGAATTTCTCGCGTCGGAACGACACGGAGCCCGCGCCGCCGTTGCCGGAGCGGATATAGATCTTGGCCTGGTCGAGGAACTTCATCGCGGGCTTATGCCAAAAGACGACGGCGAATCACAGGCGCCAACAGTCCCTCTCCCGCTTGCGGGAGAGATGGCCCGTCGATCGCGCAGCGATCAAGGGTCGGAGAGGGGAGTATCGCGACACTCCCCCCATCGTCATGCGTGTCGCTTCGCGCCACGACCTGACACTTCCCCCGCAAGCGGGGGAAGGTCTCGGATCAACCCTTGGCCCAGACGCCGAACGGATCGCTCCAGTCCATGCCCAGAGCCTGGGCGACCGCCGGATAGGTGATCTCGCCCTTCAGAACGTTCAGGCCGCGCGCCAGGTGCGGGTCCTTTTTCAGCGCCTCCAGACCGTGATCCGCCAGGGCCAGGCCGAAGGGCAGGGTGGCGTTGTTCAGGGCTTCGGAGCTGGTGCGGGGCGCGGCGCCCGGCATGTTGGCGACGCAATAGTGGACCACGCCGTCGATCACATAGGTCGGGTCTTCGTGGGTCGTCGCGTGCGAGGTCTCGAAACAGCCGCCCTGGTCGATGGCCACGTCGATCAGGACCGAGCCGGGCTTCATCGTCTTCAGGTGCTCGCGTTTGACCAGTTTCGGCGCCGAGGCGCCGGGCACCAGAACGGCGCCGATCACCACATCGGCCTTGACCAGCTCCTCCTCGATCGCGCCGATGGAAGAATAGCGGGTGATGACGCGGCCGTTGGTGACCTCGTCGATATAGGCCATGCGCGGGATCGACCGTTCCAGAACCACCACCTCGGCGCCCAGGCCCATGGCCATCCGCGCCGCGTTCAGACCGACCACGCCGCCGCCCAGCACCAGCACACGGGCCGGGGCCACGCCCGGCACGCCGCAGAACAGCAGACCCATGCCGCCGTTGTGCTTCAACAGGGTCTCGGCCGCCGAGAAGACGGCGATCCGACCGGCGACTTCGGACATGGGCGCCAGCAGCGGCAGGCCGCCGCGCGCATCGGTCACGGTCTCATAGGCGATGGCGGCGCATTTTGAGGCCAGGAGGCCCTTGGTCTGCTCCGGGTCCGGCGCCAGGTGCAGATAGGTGTAGAGGATCTGGTCCTCGCGCAGCATCTCCCACTCGACCTTCTGCGGCTCCTTGACCTTCACGATCATGTCGTTGTTCGCAAAGACGGTCGCCGCATCGGGGACCAGGGTCGCGCCGGCCTTCTCGTAATCCGCATCGGTGAAGCCGGCGCCCAGGCCGGCGCCGGTCTGGACCGACACCGAATGGCCGTGGGCCACATATTCGCGCACCGCCGTCGGCGTCAGGCCGACCCGGTGTTCGTTCTTCTTGATCTCGCTGGGAACGCCGACTCGCATGGGGCCTCTCCGTGATGGGTTCAAACTTCCGCCTCTCCTGGGCGGATCGCAGACGGCACATATAGCGCCGAGCCGAACGCAGAATCCTGTTCATTTCAGGGCCTGATCGCCGTACATGCGAATTTTCTGCGAAGAGGTTGGCCCGTGAAGACCGTTTCCGCCGTCGAACTTGACGGAACCGACAGGAAGATGCTCCGTCTGCTTCAGCAGGACGGCCGCATGACCAACGCCGACTTGGCCCGTCAGGTGGCCCTGTCCGAAAGCGCCTGCCTGCGCCGGCTGCGAGCGCTGGAAGCGGCCGGCGTGGTCGATCATTATGCGGCCGTGATCAGCGAACGGGCCGTGGGCCTGCCCATCAGCGTCTTCGTCACCGTCACCCTGTCGTCCCAGTCCGAGGCGGCGCTGAGCGCCTTCGAACAGGCAGTCGCCGCCGCGCCCGAGGTGATGGAATGCTATCTGATGACCGGCGGCGCCGACTATCTGCTGCGTCTGGTGGTGCGCGACGTCGATGATCTGGAACGGGTCCACGCCAAGACCCTGACGCGCCTGCCCGGCGTCCACCGGGTCTCGTCCAGCGTGGCCATGCGATCGGTGGTCAAGCGCGGGGTTCTGCCCATTTAGTTGCGGCCGTGCGGAAAACCCGTATGATGCAAGAGTGGAGGACGAACTACATTTCCAGTGGGATGACGGGAAGGCTCGATCCAACTTCGTCAAACACGGCGTCCGTTTCGAGGATGCGACCTATGTGTTCGATGATCCCTGGAGGCTCGAGGACTTCGATCAGTTCTCCAACGGCGAATACAGGAGCCTGTGCATCGGCCGTGTCGGAGAAACGGTGCTGGTCGTGGTCTACGCCGAACCTGAAGAGGCCGTGATCCGCATCATCTCCGCCCGAGCGGCGACCGCCCATGAAAGAAAGGCCTATGAAGCAAGTTTCCTTCACCCGTAATCGGGGACAGACGCCCGCGCTGGACGAAGGCGCGCTGCGTGACGCAGGCCGGCGGTCGGATGAGGTCCTAGCCGTCGGCGCCGTCTCCGACGCGGACAACCCGCCGGTGGATTCAGATCGCCTGATGCGGATGGCGGTGGCGCGCGAGGTGCGCCGGGTCAGAGAGGGGCTCGGCCTGAGCCAGCCTCAGTTCGCCGCCACCTATCGGATCGGCCTGGCGCGTCTGCGGGATTGGGAGCAGGCGCGGTCATCGCCGGATTTGCCGCTCTTGGCGTTTCTGCGGATGATCGATCAAGAACCCCAGAGGATCGCTCGGACGGTCGCCGAGGTGGAAACGACCTTCGACGCGGCTTGACCTCTATCTCAGCGCCAGGGTCACGGTCTTCACATCCACATATTCGTCTATGCCGTGGATCGAGCCCTCGCGGCCGTAGCCGGACTGTTTGACCCCGCCGAACGGGGCGACGGCGGTGGAGATCAGGCCGGTGTTGACCCCGCACATGCCGGCCTCGATGCGGCGGCTGAACCGCATGGCCCGATCCAGGTCGCGGGTGAACAGATAGGAGGCAAGGCCGAATTCGCTGGCGTTGGCCTTGTCCAGCGCCTCGGTCTCGGTGTCGAAGGCGAAGACCGGGATCATCGGACCGAACGTCTCTTCCTCGCGGAACAGGGCGTCGTCGCCGCCCAGGGTCACGGTCGGCTGGAAGAAGCGGCCGCCCAACTCATGACGCGATCCGCCGGTCAGAACCCGCCCGCCGTCGGCCCTCACCGCCGTCACATGTTTCTCGACCTTCTCGATCGCCTTGTCCTCGATCAGGGGACCGACCTTGACCCCCTCTTCGAAGGCTGCGCCCACCTTGATCTTCGCCACCTCGGCCGCCAGCTTCTCGGCATAAGCCTCGGCGACGGACCGCTCGACATAGACCCGGTTGGGGCAGACGCAGGTCTGGCCCGAGTTCCTGAACTTGCCCTTGATGGTCTCGGCGACGGCCAGGTCCAGATCGGCGTCGGCGAAGACGATTAGGGGGGCGGCCCCGCCCAGTTCCATCGACACCCGTTTCAAGGTCGGGGCGCACTGTTCGGCCAGCTTGCGGCCCACGCCGGTCGAGCCGGTGAAGGACAGTTTGCGGATCAGGGGGCTGTCCGTCAGCACCTTGCCGATCACGCTCGCCTCGCCCGTCACGATCGACAGGGCGCCGACCGGCAGGCCGGCCTGATAGGCGAGCTCGGCCAGGGCGATGGCCGTGAACGGGGTCTGGCTGGCTGGCTTGACCACGGCGGTGCATCCCGCTGCAAAGGCCGGTCCCAGTTTGCGCGTCAGCATGGCCGCCGGGAAGTTCCACGGGGTGATCAGGGCGCAGGGCCCCACCGCCTCGCGATAGGTCAGCAGCAGATGGCCCAGCGGGCTGTCCTGGGTCTCGCCGATCAGCCGCTCGGCCTCGCCGGCGAACCATTTGATGAAGCCGTTGGCGTAGGTCACTTCGCCCTTGGCCTCCTCGAACGGCTTGCCGTTCTCTAAGGCCATCAGGGCGCCCAGGCCTTCGAGGTTCTGATCAATCAAGGCGGCCCACTGGCGCAGAAAGGCCGCACGCCTGTGCGGATCGCCGCGCGACCAGTCGGGAAAGGCCTCGGCGGCAGCCTGGATCGCGGCGTCCGTCTCTGCGGCGCCCAGCTCGGGGACATGGCCGATCACCTCGCCGGTCGCGGGGTCGTCCACCGCAATGCCTGACCCGTTCGCCGGGATCGGCTCGCCGGCGATCAGGGCGTGCTGGCGCATCAGGGCGAGGCCGGCGTTCTTGGCGGTCTGGTTCACGATCAATCTCCTGAGGCTGTCCCGAAACGAACAAGGCCCCGACGAAGCGGGGCCTTGCAAGTCCGATGCGGCTCGCCTGTCGGGAAGGCGAGGCGGCGGCGGCTTAGTTCTTGGCGTCTTGGGCGGCGCCGGTCACGGCTTGGCCGGCGGCCTGGGTGTCGCGGCCCACGCCTTCGACGGTGTTGCAGGCGGCGGTGGTCAGGGCGGCGGCGGCGGCGACCAGGACAAAGATCTTACGCATGAGAAGGCTCCGGTTCAGCCGACATGGGGTTCTGTCGGTCTTGCCCTAGGAACGCGACGCCACGGCGGCGGTTCCCTCCGGCTTCAGGCCTTGTCGGCCGGGTCGGCGGGCGACAGGGCTTCGGGCGTGGCGAAGGTCATGCGGGCGATGGAGCCGCCGCCCGGCGCCTCCACGAACTCGGTCTCGCCCCGCAGCTGTTTGGCGAAGGCGCCCATCAGGGTCTGACCCACGCCAGCCTCGGCGGCGGCGGAGCCCCCCGGACCGTCGTCCTCGACTTCCAGAATGGACGTCTCGCCATAGACCCGGAAGCGGACCTTCAGCGCGCCGCCGCGACCGGCGAAGGCGTGCTTCTGCGCATTGTTGACGGCCTCGACCAGCCACAGGGCCAGGGGCGCCAGCTTGTCAGGATCGACATAGAGGGAATCGGCGTCCACCGAACTGACCACCACATGGCCGCGCACCGCCTCGCCGGCGATGAGCTGGCCCACCAGCTCGTTCAGGAAGTCGCGGGCGTCGGCGTGGCGGATGTCCTCGCTCTGGTACAGGGTGCGATAGATCAGGGCCAGGGCCGAAATCCGCTGGCGCGTGTCGCCCAGCGCCGCCTTGGCCGGGGCGTCGGTCAGGGCCCGCTGCTGCATCGACAGAAGCGAGGAGATGATCTGCAGATTGTTCTTCACCCTGTGGTGGATTTCGCGCATCAGCGCATCCTTCTCCGCCAGGGAGGCGTTCAGCTCCCGGTCGCGCTGGGTGATGGCCTCGGCCATTTCGTCCAGGGTCCGGGCCATGACGCGGATTTCCGACGGGGCGTTCATGGCCTGGAGCGGCCGCACCGAAAAGCGACCGCGCGCATAGAGGGCGGCGATCCGTTCCAGATAGTCCAGCCAACGGATGAAGATCCGCTCGGACAACAGCATGACGGCGGCGAAGGCCGTCAGCCAGGCGCCCAGGGGCAGCAGCAGGGTGCCGATCGGATTGAGCCGCGCCCAGGACAATAGCCCCGGCGCCGGCGCCGAGAGCAGGGCGTAGAGATCGCCCCCGGCCAGAACCGCTCCGGCGTAGTCGCGGCGCTGGCCCTGGCTGTCCTTGCCCGCAAAGACGGCCGAGCCCTGGTCTCGCGCCCGCTCCACCCAGCCGGTGACGTCCCCCCCGTCCGACAGGCGGAAGGCGGCGGGGTCGCTGGCGAGCAGCACTCGCCCTGCGGCGTCCGTCAGGGCCGCTTCGGACTGGTCGGGCAGGGCCGGATCGCGAGTGTCCGGCTGAAGCGCCGACAGGGGGATGACGGCCGCCATGGCGCCGTCGAACCGGCCCATCGGCCGTTCGGCCCGGATGGCGACGATCAGGGCGGCGGGATAGCCGGCGTAGACGGGGGCGCGAACCACCACCAGATCCTCGCCGCGGCGAAGCCGTTGGAACCAGGTCGAGCCCGCCGCCGGCGTCACGCCCGACCGCAATCCCTCGGGACGTCCGGAGGAACAGACCGCCTCGCCCGTCGGGCTCAGGCGATAAAGGCCCTCATAACCCTCCAGCCGATCGACCAGGGCGGTCAGGCGAGGCGCGCAATAGGGGCCCAGGGCGTCGGGGCTGAGCGCGCGCAGCAGAACCTGGGCGCTGTCCAGCCGCGCCTTGGCGCTGCCGGCGCTGCGTTCGGCGGCGAGTTGCAGATCGGTGCGGCGATCATCCGCCTGCCGGCGGAAGTCCGCCTGGGTCTGGATGACGATCAGGATCAGGATGGGCAGCAGGGCCAAGGCCATGGCCGTGCCCAGCCGGAAGCGAATGCCTTGGAACCGGGCCGAATTCCAGCGTCGTCCCAGGCGAGGCCTCGGCGCGGGGGCGTCGGATTGGGCGGCCTGGTTCACCGAGGCTCAGGACCGCGCGCCGGCCAGCCTGTCGGCCTCGCCGAGAATGGTGCGCATGGCGTCCCCGGCGGCCTTGCCGTCGCGGCTGTATCCGCCCTTTTCCAAGGTGGTCAGAAGCGCGCGGCGCGCCCGGCTGACGCGGCTCTTGACCGTGCCGACGGCGCAGCCGCAGATTTCGGCCGCCTCCTCATAGGCGAAGCCTCCGGCGCCGACCAGGATCAGGGCCTCGCGCTGCTCTTCGGGCAGGGTCTTCAGCGCCTGACGCAGTTCGTCCAGGGCCACCGGGGCCTCGGGGTCGTCCACCGCCACCAGGGTCCGCTCGGCGGCCTCCTGGTCCAGCTGCGACTGACGCCAGGACCGGCGTTTCTCGGAATAGAACTGGTTGCGCAGGATCATGAAGGTCCAGGCCTTCATATTGGTGCCCATCTGGTAGCTGGCGCGCGCGTCCCAGGCCTTCATCATCGCATCCTGGGCCAGGTCGTCGGCGGCCGTCGCATCGCCCGTCAAGGTGCGGGCGAAGGCGCGCAGATGCGGAATCAGCAGGACCAGTTCCCGCTTGAAGCCCTCATCATCCGCAGAGGCGGGTTTGGGCGCGGCGCCCAATCGGGACGTGCTCATGCGCCACCGTCCGACGCCTTGGCGTCGGCGCGCTTCAGAATATCCAGGAATTCGTCAGGCACGGGCTCGTTGACCACCTCGTCGAACATGTGCCGCAGCTTGACGCCGATGGCCTGTTGACGAAGGCGAGCTTCTTCGAGCCCCGCCTCCCCCGTGTTGCCGGCGCCCTTGCGCCGCGAGGAATCGGAAGAGTCAATCATAGACAGAACACCGCCCACCCAACTGCAGTGCAGAAATGCAGGTCCATTAACGGTCCCTCTGGCTCCGGGTTCCTCAGATGCGGTAATAAAAATCGACAGAGCGCAAGCGCTGCGGAACCGCATCGGGGCTTTGGCGTTTTCAGCCTCTGTATCGCTGTCGTCCATCCTCGGGCGCGCAGCCTCTGTCGGGGACTATCCAGCATGAGCCTTCTGGCCAGACTTGCGCCGCATCTGCCCTATGTCCGCCGCTATGCGCGGGCCCTCACCGGCGATCAATCGACCGGCGACAACTATGTGCGGGTCGCACTCGAAGCGCTGGCTGCGGGAGAGCAGCAGCTCTCGCCGGACATGACGCCGCGCGTCGCCCTCTATCACGTCTTCCACGCCATCTGGTCCTCGACCGGCGCCCAGTTGGAAAGCGGCTCTCAGATCGGCGCCTTGGGCGACGGCCGCGACGAGGCTTCGCGTCGCCTGATGCGGATCGCGCCGCGCTCGCGCCAGGCCTTTCTGCTGACGGCCCTGGAAGGCTTCACGCCTTCGGAAGCGGCCCAGATCCTTTCGGCCGATCCCCGCGACGTCGAGCGGCTGATCGCCGACGCCCAGTCGGACATCGACGCCGAACTGGCCACCGACGTCCTGGTGATCGAGGACGAGGCCATCATCTCCGCCGACATTCAGAGCCTGGTGAAGGAACTGGGCCACCGCGTCACCGGGGCTGCGACCACCCATGACGAGGCCGTCGAGGCGGTGGCTCGCCACAAGCCCGGCCTGGTTCTTGCCGACATCCAGCTGGCCGACGGTTCTTCCGGCATTGATGCGGTCAAGGACATCCTGAAGGACATCGACGTGCCGGTGATCTTCATCACCGCCTTCCCCGAACGCCTTCTGACCGGCGAACGGCCTGAGCCGACCTTCCTGATCACCAAGCCCTTCCAGCCCGAGACGGTGAAGGCGGCGATCAGCCAAGCCCTGTTCTTCCATCCGTCGCGCCACAAGGAAGCGGCTTAATCTCGGACGCCCTTGCGCCCGCCGAGGGCGCGGATGAAGCCCCGGCCGCCTCGGCGCCGGGGCTTTTTCACATCAGCTGGACGGCTGGGTCGGGGCGTTGACGTTCGCCGCCTCTCCGGTCGGCACGGGCTGCGGCTCGCCGTTCGGGCCGGTCGGCGCGTCGGCGGCCGGCGGCGTCGCAGCATCGCCGCTGAAGGCGCGCGCATCGACCGCCTGGTCCCCGTCGTTGGCGTTGGTCTGGGACAGGCCGCCCTGGCTGAACATCCAAAGCAGACCCAGCAAAAGCGCCGCGCCGCCCAGGGAGGCGATAAGGATCAGCAGGATTCGGCTGCCGGATCGGCCCTGGCGAGCCGAGCGCGCATCTACGCCCTGACGATCGACCAGACGATCGTTGTTCGGTTGCGGTTCTTGGTGCGTCATGGTCTGCGTCCCGGCTGTTGCTTATGACCAGACACAACGCCGCCTGAGTAACGGCGTTCCTACCCGGGATCTTTCGCGCCAGGCACGAAAAAAAGCCGCCTGTTGTCGGGAACCGGGGTTCACCCACGCCGTTAGGAGACTGCGGAGGCGGCGACGCCCCCCCGACTTGAGATTGGCGACAGCCAATCTGCCGCCTCCGCACCTCATTCTCGATGATGCCACTTCAAAGGCGGTCCGCTTGGACCGCCTTTTTCTTTTCAACCCGGCCCTCGACCCGCGCCGCGCGCAGGGCCAAGATGATCCTCAAAGAAAACGCACGGAGAGAGACGCATGGTTTCCAACGCCAAGATCAATCGTCAGTGGGTGCTGCGTCAGCGGCCCAAGGGCCTGGTTCAGCCCGGCGACCTGGAGCTGGTCGAGACGCCCGTGCCGGAGGTGAAGGAATCCGAGGTGCTGGTCCGCACCGTCTATCTGTCGCTGGACCCCACCAACAGGACCTGGATGAACGATTCCGAAGGTTATCTGCCGCCTGTGGGGCTGGGAGAGGTCATGCGCGGCCTGACCCTTGGGGTGGTGGAGCACAGCCGCTCGGACCGGTTCAAGGTCGGCGACGTCGTCATGCCCGCCGCCGGGGGCTGGGCCGACTACGCCGTCGTGCCGGAAGCCGGGGTTCGGCCGGTGCACCGGGCGCCCGGCCTGCCGCTGACGGCCAATATGTCGGTTCTGGGCATGACCGGCATGACCGCCTATTTCGGCGTCACCGACGTGCTGAAAGCCAAGGCCGGCGAGACGATGGTGATCTCCGCGGCGGCGGGGGCGGTGGGTTCGATCGCCGGCCAGATCGCCAAACAGCGCGGCTGCCGCGTCATCGGCATCGCCGGCGGCCCTGAGAAATGCGCCTGGCTGACCGACGAACTCGGGTTCGACGCGGCGATCGACTACAAGAACGAGGACGTCGGCGACGCGCTGGACCGGCTGGCGCCCGACGGAATCGATCTCAACTTCGAAAACGTCGGCGGCGACATCATGATCGCCGTCTTCAACCGGCTCAAGGTCCACGGCCGGATGGCGGTGTGCGGCCTCGTCTCGTCCTACAACGCCACCAAGGCGCCGCCGTCGCCCAACTTCGCCCGGATCATCACCCATCGGCTCCACGTCCAGGGCTTCCTGGTGCTGGACTATGCGCCTCGCGCTCGCGAAATGGTCGCCGAAATGGGCCCATGGCTGGCCGAGGGCAGGGTGAAGTGGAAGGTCCACGTCGATGACGGCCTCGAAGGCGCGGTGGACTCGTTGAACCGCTTGTTCACCGGCGACCACGACGGCAAGCTGCTGGTTCGTGTTTCCGAAGAACCAGGCTGAAGGATTTCCATGAGCGACCCCCTGCTCGTCCATTTCGAGGATCTGGAGACGGGGCAGGTCGTGCCCCTGGGGGCCTGTGCGGTCGATCCGGGGGCGCTCGACGTCTTCGTCGAGCGGTTCGCGCCCGGCTGGGACGCCGCCTATGGGGCGCCCGATGCGATGATCTACGCCCTGTGGAGCCGGTTGGCGGCCGAGAAGTCGGGCGCCTGGGCCCAGACCAAGGTCCTGGCCGTCGACGGGCTGCGTTATCTGCGCAATCCGCCGCCGGGCGAGCTGCTGCGGGGCCGGATGACCGTCATGGGCAAGGATCCGGTCGGCGACGGAAAGGGCATCGTCATCGCCCAGCACGATCTGCTGGACGAGGCCGGGCGGCTGGTCTTCTCCTGCCTGACCCGCGCCCTGTTCTCCCGACGCTGAAATTGAAAACGCCCGCCGGTGCGACCGGCGGGCGTTCTCTTTGACGTCAGGCCGAGGCTCAGTTGACGCTGGCCGGGGCCTGGCGAAGGAAGGCCAGGGCGATCAGGCGGTCCCAGCCCAGCAGCGACACCAGATGGGCATAGATCTGGCCCAGGGCGCCGTTGTCGCGCAGCTCGGCCAGCTTCTCGGCCGGCAGGGCCCTCAGCTTGTCTTCCGACACGGCGTAATATTCGGCCAGCTTCTGGGGCGCGCCGGGCGTGCCGTCCGGGTTGCGCGGGGTGAAGACGGCTTCACGCACGTCCAGCAGGTCCAGGTCCTGGATCAGCTTGACGAAGGCTTCGGTGCGCTGACGCTCCTGTTCGAAGTTGTTGCAGAACTCCATCGCCATATTGGTGTAGTCGCTGGGCTTGCCCTCGACGAACAGCGGGTTCTGGCCGCCCTCGGCCACGATCGAGGCGCCGCGGTCGATGCACAGGATCAGGCGCTGATTCTGCTTGTCGTCGGCGAAGACGAACGGATAGCGGCGCACATAGGCGGGGATGTAGGCGTCGGGGCGGAAGTCGCCGTCGTCCGCCACGAACAGGTTCTCGCCCTGGCGCAGTCCCATGACCACGACCGGCTGGCGGTTCTCACCGGTGAAGATCACCGGATAGGACAGGGCGGCGGCGGCGAACTCGGTCACCGTCAGCGGCACGATGTTGGTCTGGCCGACGAAGGCGTAGGGCTTGTCGGCGGCGTTGACGCCCAGCGCGCCGTGCAGGGTCGGGTCCAGCGGTTCCGGCTTCGTATAGAAGAGGACGTTGCCTTCGAGCGGCGAGTTGTTCGTATCGGTCATGAGGAGCCAGGCGCTCTTGGAGTGGAATGAGGCGGGCCTTCTAGCCCAAGCCCGCCTCAGCGGCAAACCGCCCGATCAGGAACCGGTCAGAAGGCGTAGCTGACGCCGATCCGCAGGTTGCGCCCGGGCAGGGGCGCGATGTCCTTCAGGAAGGAGGTATGCTCGCGCGCCTCCTCGTCCGTCAGATTGTGCGCCTCGGCGAAGACGGTGACGTCCTTGTCGGCGAACGGCCGAACCGCCCCGCGCAGATTGACCAGCGTATAGGCGTCCGTGCGCAGTTCGCCTTCCGCCAGCCGGTCCTGTTCGCCGACGTGGCGCACTTCGCCGGTCAGGTCCCAAAGCGTCGAGGTCCAGGCCAGGCGGGCGGTCGCCGACCAGGGCGGAATGCGCGCGGCCGGCCCCAGGTCGGTGTCGGCGCGGACATAGTCGGCCGCCCCCTCCAGCGACAGTTTGCGATCCCCGTCCTGCCACAGGGCGTAGGCGGCCTCGGCTTCGAAGCCGTAGAAGTCCGCGTCGGTCTGGACGAAGCGATAGACGGGGAAGGTCTCGCCCTCGTCGGTGGTGAAGTCTGCGCCGGTGCGGCGTTCGTCGATGAAGCCGTCGTACCAGGCCTTGTAGAGGTGCATATCCCCGGAGAACCGGTCACGGTCGAAGTGGACCGTGCCCTCCAGCGTGGTCACCTTCTCGGTGTCCAGGCCCAGGTCGCCGGTCTCATAGGCGGCGGTGGCGACGTGTACGCCGTCGGCGAACAGTTCGACCTCGCTGGGCGCGCGTTCCGTCCGCGACAGGCTCAGCCCCAGGAATAGGCCGGCCTGGGGACGCAGGAAGGCGGCGCCGCTGGCGGACCAGTTGTCGAACTGACGCTCCACCTCGGCCGTCTCGCCCAGCGGAACGGCGCTCAGGGTGCGGCGGTCATAGCGCAGCCCGCCCTCGAAGCCGTAGCGGTCGCGGTCATAGCGCTGGACCGTGTACAGGCCCTGTTCCTCGATCTTGACGGTCGGGACGAAGGCCTCCTCGCCGATCGCCTCGAAATTGCGCTCCAGGGCCTGGACGCCGACGGCGCCGTTCCAGCCGTTCCGCTCGCGCTGGACCAGTTCGCCGCGGGTCTCCCAGCCGTCGGAGTTGAAGACGGTGCCCGGCTCGCCCGGTCCTTCGAACTCGGTGTGGGTGTAGTCGGCGTGGCCGTAGGAGGCGCGGACCTTGGCGAAGGGGCCGGCGTCGAACCGGTATTCGCCGCGGCCGTCCCAGCGCTCCTGCTCCAGATTGATGAAGACCTCCGGCTCGGCGACCGTGCCGTACTCGCTTTCGGTCTTCTTGTAGGACAGGCCGACGAAGCCCTTGTCGGCGATATAGGAGCCGCCGACGCCCCAGGCGTTCAGCTCGGACCAGGAGTTCGGCTGTTTGTCGCCCGCGCCGCGCGGCTCGCCGTCGCTGTCGGCCAGAACCTGGGACCGGGCGGGGGAGGGGATGTCATAATCGTCCGTCTTGCGGGTCACGCCGCTCAGGTTGAAGGCGAACCGGCCGGCGCCGACGGTGACATGGCCCGAGGCGCCGCGGCCGTCGTCCACGCTGGAATATTGGGTCGAGACCCGACCCTCGACCCCGCCTTCAGGCAGGGCTTCAGGGATGCGGTCGTCGATGATGTTGACCACCCCGCCGATGGCCGAGCCGCCATAGACCAGGGTGGCCGGGCCGCGCACGACCTCGATCCGATGGGCTTCGCCGGGATCGGTGGCCACGGCGTGGTCCGGCGAAACGGAGCTGGCGTCGATCTGGCCCAGGCCGTTGGTCAGCACCTGGACGCGCGGGCCGGACAGGCCCCGGATCACCGGGCGGCTGGCGCCGGGGGCGAAGTCGGTCGAGCGCACGCCCGGCAGGCCGTTGACCAGATCGCCCAGAGACGTCGCCGGGGCGATGGCCAGGGCCTGGTCGTCCAGCACGTCGGTGGCGATGGTGGTGGCGCGCTGGGTGACGCCATAGGGGGTGGCGGTGACGATGACGTCATCGACCTGGGCCGGACGGCCGGGGCCGGTCTGAGCCAGGGTCTGGGCGAGGGCGGCGCCGCCCAGGGCGCTCCAGGCGACGGCGGAAAGCAGAAGCGAGCGGGTGACGGTCTGACGCATGGACATCACTGGGGTTCAGGAGAGGAAGCGTTTCTGTTATGAGATAACATCACGGACTGCAAGCCGTGTTCTGTTGCGGCCGGGCTTATCAAGGATTAGCTGTGGCTCATGAACGCCGTCTGCGACCATGATCATCTTCATTCCGGCCTGAACGGCGCACGCCTGGACCGCGCCCTGTCCGAGGCGGAGGCGCGGGTGGTTTCGGCGGGCGAACGCATGACCCAGCCGCGCCGGCGGGTGCTGTCGCTGCTGCTCGAGAGCGGCGAGCCGGTGAAGGCCTATGATCTGATCGCCCGGTTCGGCGAGGACGGACAGGCCGCCAAGCCGCCCACCGTCTATCGGGCGCTCGAATTCCTGGAACGCCATGGCATGGCCCACCGGATCGCCTCGATCAGCGCCTATGTCGCCTGCGCCGGCCAGGAGGTGGGGGGCAGCCATGCGGCCGCCTTTCTGATCTGCGACTGCTGCGGGGTGACGCGCGAGATCGACGGGCCGGGCCAGGACGTCATCGCCGCCGCCGGCGCCGCCGCCGGCTATGCGATCGCCCGCACCACGATCGAGGCGCACGGCCTGTGCGCCGCCTGCCGGGATGCGGCCTGATCATGGATGCGGCCCTGATGTCGCCGCCGCGCCGGCTCAGCGTCCCGATCGACAATCGATGGGGCGGGGGGCGGATGTCGGTCCTGGACTTCGGGGATCCTAAGCGTCCGGTCGATCTGATCTTCTCCCACGCCAACGGTTTCAACGCCGGCGCCTATCGCAGCCTGTTGTCGCCCCTGTCGACGTCGCTGCGGATCTGGGCTCCGAACCTTCGTGGCCATGGGGCCTCTGACCTGCCGGTGTTCGCCCGGCCCAAGACCAGTTGGCGGGATCACCGCGACGATCTTCTGGCCCTGATGGAGACGATCGAAGGTCCGCCGCCGGTCCTGGCGGGCCATTCCATGGGCGGGACCGCCTCCCTGCTGGCGGCGGCGGAGCGGCCGGACCGGGTCGCCAGCCTGGTTCTGCTGGACGCAGTGATCTGGCGGCGGTCCGCCATGCTGGTGTTCAACCTGCCCTTCGCCCACCGGTTTCTGTCCCGCATTCCGATCGCACGCGCCACGCTTCGCCGCCGCGCCCTGTTCGCCAGCCGCGAGGAGGCCATGGCCGCCTACCGCGGTCGGGGGGCGTTCAAGGGCTGGCCCGACATGGTGCTGGCCGACTATCTGGCCGAAGGCTTGGTGGAAGGCCCCGACGGCTTCACCCTGGCCGCCACCCCGGCCTGGGAGGCGGCCAACTACGCCGCCCAGGCGCACGATCCCTGGCGGGCGCTTCGCCGCTATCGCGGTCCGATCCGCATCCTGAAGGCGGAACACGGCGCCCTGACCCACGTGCCCTCGTCGCCGCGCGGCCTGCCGCACGTCTCGGTCGAGGTGGTGCGCGGCGGCGGTCACATGTTCCCCATGACCCACGCCGACGTGACGCGCGAGGCCCTGTTCGAAGCCGCCGTCTGAGGCCGGACGATTAATCGGGGGACAGGGCGGTCGCCCCCATGATAAGGCCGCCTTGAGCATAACCCCCGAGACGCCTCGCTTGCCCTTCTTTCACGCCGGTCCCGCGCCCCAAGGCGCCGGCCCCCGACCGGGGGCCCTTCGCGACGGGCTGATCCTGACGCCGGGGATGAAGGTCGGCCTGTTCGGCGGATCGTTCAATCCGGCCCATGAAGGCCACGCCCATGTGGCCGAGACGGCCATGCGGCGGCTGGGCCTGGATCGGGTGGTCTGGCTGGTCTCGCCCCAGAACCCGTTGAAGGACGCCCGCGACAGCGCCCCCCTGGCCGAACGGATGGCCTCGGCCCAGGCCCAGGCCAGGGTTGGCGGCCCGTCCATGATCGTCTCGGATTTCGAAAGCCGGGCCGGGGTGGTCTGGACGGTCGAGACCCTGCGCCTGCTGGTCGCCCGCCATCCGGGCGTCCATTTCGTCTGGGTCATGGGATCGGACAATCTGGCCGGCTTCCATCGCTGGCGGGGCTGGACCGACATCATGCGGCTGATGCCCGTGGCGGTGATCGCCCGGCCGGGATCGCAGCTGGACAGCCGCACGGCGCCGGCGGCCGCCCGCTTCGCCGCCTTCCGTATCCCGGCGGAGCAGGCGGGCCTTCTGCCGACCCTGGCGGCCCCGGCCTGGACCTATCTGACGGCGCCCCTGAATCCCCTGTCCTCGACCGCCATCCGGGCCTCGAAGAGGCCGGACGCGGGCTCGTGATCCCGGCGCCGGTTCACGTTCGCCCCCATCCGTGCTAAGGGGCTGCTTTAGTCAATGCTCCTGGAGCCCTCCGCTGACCCCCTCGCCCGCGTATGACGCGCAAGACGCCGCCGTTTCGAACACGGCGCACGAGATGGACCCTATCGAACCTCTCCATTCCGAAGACGGATCTGAAACGACCGCCGCATTCGGGGATTCCGTCCCCCGCCCGGTCGGATCGACTCCGCTTGAAGAAGCCCTGCTGAGCCGCCTCGACGAGGACAAGGCTCAGGACATGGTCCTGATCGACCTGAAGGGCAAAAGCGCCATGGCCGACACCATGATCGTCGCCTCCGGCCGCTCGCACCGCCACGTCGGCGCCATCGCCGACCACCTGCTGCGCACCCTGAAGGACCAGGGCCTGGGCAAGGCCAAGGTCGAGGGCCTGCCGCACTGCGACTGGGTCCTGATCGACGCGGGGGATGTGATCGTCCACCTGTTCCGTCCGGAAGTGCGGACCTTCTACAATATCGAGAAGATCTGGGCCGTGGACTCGGCTCACCGCATGGTCCGCGACTAGAAGATGAAGCTGAGCATCGTCGCCATCGGCCGACCGGGCCGGGGGCCTGAGGCGACGCTCGCCGACGACTATGCCAAGCGCGCCACCCTGTCGGGACGCGCGCTGGGCCTCGGTCCCCTCGAACTGATCGATCTGGAAGCCCGTAAACCCGGCAAGGCGCCGGAGGCCGAGTTGATCCTTGCGGCCGCCGAGGGCGCGCACCTGATCGCCTGCGACGAACGGGGCAAGACCTATTCCTCGCGCGCCTTCGCCGACCACGTCGCCAAGCTGCGCGACCAGGGCGAACGCCGTCTGGTCTTCGCCATCGGCGGGGCGGACGGGCTGGACGAAAGCGTGCGCGCCGCCGCCGCCTCGACCCTGGCCTTCGGTCCCCAGACCTGGCCCCACGCCCTGGCCCGCGCCATGTTGGCCGAACAGCTCTATCGGGCCGTGACCATTCTGGCCGGATCGCCTTATCATCGCGACTGACATGGGCCGCGCCTCAGCACTTTCTCTCGCCTTGATGACGGGGCTGGTCCTCGCCGCCCCTGCGGCGGGGCGCCAAGCGTCCGAGAGCGAACTGGCGCGGATCCAGGCCGAATATCGCGACGAGGCCGTGCGGGCGCGGCGCCTGCGCGCCGACGCCGAGGCCGCCAAGGCCGAACTGGCCCAGCTGGAGCGTCGGCTCGCCGCCCTGCGCGCCGACGAACGAACCGACGACCGCCAGATCGAGGACCAGAGGGCCCGGCTGAAGCAGCTGAGCGAACGGGAGGCGGACCTGGTCACGGACCTGGCCCGCGAGCGCGGCGCCCAGGGGCGTCTGCTCAGCGCGCTTCAGATGATGAGCCGCCGCCCGCCGCCGCCGCTTCTGGTTCCCGCCGACAAGGCGATCGACACGGTGCGCGCCTCCATCCTGTTGAAGGCCATGACGCCCGAGCTGGAGCGCCGCGCCAAGGCCCTGGCCGACCGCCAGGCCGAGATCATGCGCATTCGTCGCCTGGCGGTCCTGTCCTCGGAACGGCTCTTGACCACCGAAAGCGCCCAGGGCGATCGCCGCGCCCAGATCGAGGGGCTGACCGCGCGCAAGACCGCCCTGACCGCCGTGCTGAACGCCGAGGCGCGCAGCGCCGAACGGGCGGCGCGGGCGCTGGAGGCTCGAATCCGCGACCTGGGCGGCGCCGTCCCCTCCGCGCAGGAGGCCGAGGCCGCCGAGGCCGAGACCGCGCGCCTGCCGGCCGGCCGCAACCGGCTCAGTCCGCCCGTGCGCGGCGCGCCGACCCAGACCTGGGGGGCGGGAACCTCGGGCTGGCGCTGGCGCGCCGACCGCGCCCCCGTCGCCGCCCCGGCTGACGCCAAGGTGGCCTACGCCGGTCCCCTGACGGGCTGGGGCCAGGTGGTGATTCTTGATCTCGGCCCCGGCTGGCGGGCGGTGATCGCCGGGCTGGAGCAGTTGGACGTCCAGGCGGACACCCGCGTCTCCGACGGCCAGACCCTGGGCCGCAGCGGGCCGGACGGCGACGTCTATTTCGAACTGCGCCGGGACGAGCGCCCGATCGACCCCGGTCCCTGGCTGCGATGAGCGGCCGGATGCGCCCTCGGGCGACGATTGGCCTTGCTTTCCCGCCGGACGCTGATTTTATCGGACCGACGCCGCTCAGCCACGATTTCGTCGTGTCTGTGCGGCCCTACCCTCCCAACGGGCGCCTTCCATGATCGGCCCGACCGAAAGAGACCGAATGCGTAAACTGCTCCTCGTCGGCTGCGCCGCCCTGGTTCTCGGCGGCTCGGCCGCCGTCGCCACCAGCCAGACGCCCCGCAACGAAACCTTCCGCATGCTGGAGCTGTTCGGCGACGTGGTCGGCATCGTCGAGCAGGCCTATGTGGTCCCGGTCGATAACAAGAAGCTGATCGAGGCGGCCCTCGCCGGGATGATGACGGCGCTGGATCCCCACTCCAACTATCTGCCGCCGTCCAACTATGACGAGCTGCGCGAGCGGACCGAGGGACAGTATTCGGGCGTCGGCCTGACCATCACCTCCGAGGGCGGCCTGGTGAAGGTCATCTCCCCGATGGACGAAAGCCCCGCCGCCAAGGCCGGGGTTCAGGCCGGCGACGTCATCAGCGCCATCGAAGGTCAGAACGCGGCGGGCCTGACCGTCAGCCAGGTGTCGGAAAAGCTGCGCGGCGCGGCCGGGACCAGCGTGCGCGTCACCTTCCTGCGCGACGGCGAGGAGCCGCGCGAGGTGACCCTGACCCGCGAGATCATCAAGGTCCAGTCGGTCACCGGCCGGGTCGAGGGCGATTTCGGCTATCTGCGCGTCTCGACCTTCAACGAGAACACCGGCCGCGAACTGACCGAGGCCATCGCCAAGATCAAGGCCGAGAAGCCGGGCGTGAAGGGCTTCGTTCTGGATCTGCGCAACAACGGCGGCGGCCTGCTGAACGCCGCCATCGACGTCTCTGACGCCTTCCTGGAGCGCGGCGAGATCGTCAGCCAGCGCGGCAGGAAGCCCGAGCAGATTCAGCGCTATTCCGCCAAGCCCGGCGACCTGACCGGCGGCCTGCCCCTGGTGGTCCTGGTCAACTACGGCTCGGCCTCCGCCTCCGAAATCGTCGCCGGCGCCCTGAAGGACCACGAACGGGCGACCATCGTCGGCCTGACCAGCTTCGGCAAGGGATCGGTCCAGACGGTCATCCCGCTGCGCCAGGGCCGCGACGGCGCCCTGTCGATCACCACGGCCCGCTACTACACCCCGTCCGGCGCCTCGATCCAGAAGATCGGCATCGAGCCGGACCTGGAGGTCGCCCGGTCCGAGGCCGAGGCCCGGATCGTCTCGCGTTCCAGCTTCATCTATTCCGAGGCCGCCTATGCGACGGCCCTGGACTCCTCCATCGGCGCGGAACGCAAGGGGCCGCACACGCCCCGCGAAGCGCCGGGCGAGGCCTATGACAAGGAAAAAGACTACCAGCTGCAACGCGCCCTGGACGTCCTGCGCGCCGGCGGCGACCTGTCCAAACTGTCGGCCCCGCCGGAGGGGATTGTGGTGACCGAGCCGGGTTCGGAACCGAAGGCGGACGAGGGGTCGGAAGAGACGCCTGAGGACTGATGTCTAGTCTTCTCCGTCATCCTCGGGCTTGACCCGAGGATCGGGCGAGGAGCGAGACGTGCGCCTGACGTCCGCGCAGAGCGGCGGCGCATTCGATCCTCGGGTCAAGCCCGAGGATGACGCAAAGCGGGCGGGGACGTGACTCGCATCGGTTGCCTTTCCCCCCGTTTTCCTTCATAAGCCGCCGCTTCCGACGCAAGTGAACCTCGCGTCTCCACCCACACGACCCCCGCTCCGTCGGGACGAGGTGGGCGAGAACCCTCCGCCGACGTGATCGTCGCCGGGGGTCGTTGTCGTATGGAGCCGTTTCACCTGCGCCACATGAGGTAGTGAATGTTCGAGGCTCTGAACGAGCGGCTGACAGGCGTCTTCGACCGGATCACCGGCCGCGGCGCCCTGTCCGAAAAGGATGTGGCCGAGGCGATGCGCGAGGTGCGCGTGGCCCTGCTCGAGGCCGACGTCGCCCTGCCGGTCGTCAAGGAATTCATCGCCTTCGCCACCGAGCGCGCGACCGGCGAAGAGGTCATCCGTTCGGTCAAGCCGGCCGACCAGGTGGTCAAGATCGTCTATGACGGCCTGATCGAGATGCTGGGCGGCGAAGAGCCGGTCCCGCTGAACACCAACGCCAATCCGCCCGCCGTGGTGCTGATGGCCGGCCTTCAGGGCTCGGGCAAGACCACGACCTCGGCCAAGCTGGCGCTGCGCCTGACCAAGTTCGACCGCAAGAAGGTCATGATGGCCTCGCTGGACACGCGCCGTCCGGCGGCGATGGAGCAGTTGGCCCAGCTGGGCAAACAGATCGAGGTCGCGACCCTGCCCATCGTCGCGGGCGAGAGCGCGGTCCAGATCACCCGGCGGGCCCTGCAGTCCGCCAAGCTTCAGGGCTTCGACGTCCTGATCCTGGACACCGCCGGCCGCATCACCCTGGACGAGGGGCTGATGAACGAGGTGGCCGAGGTCGCCGACATCGCCAAGCCGGTCGAGACCCTGCTGGTCGCCGACAGCCTGACCGGCCAGGACGCCGTCCGCACCGCCAAGGCCTTCCACGAACGCCTGCCCCTGACCGGCCTGGTCCTGACCCGGGCCGACGGCGACGGCCGCGGCGGCGCCATGCTGTCGATGCGCGCCGTCACCGGCCTGCCGATCAAATATCTGGGCGCCGGCGAAAAGGTCGATGCGCTGGACGTCTTCGACGCCCGCCGCGTCGCCGGCCGCATCCTGGGCCAGGGGGACATTGTCGCCCTGGTCGAAAAGGCCGCCCAGGACCTGGACCAGGCCAAGGCCGAGAAGATGGCCCGCAAACTGGCCAAGGGCCAGTTCGACCTGGACGACCTCGCCGGCCAGTTGCAGCAGATGAAGCGGATGGGCGGGCTTCAGGGCATCATGGGCATGCTGCCCGGCGTGGCCAAGATGAAGGCCCAGATGGCCGACAGCGGCGTCGACGACCGCATGATCCTGCGCCAGGAAGCCATCATCTCCTCGATGACCAAGGCCGAGCGCAAGAAGCCCGACCTCCTGAACGCCAGCCGCAAGAAGCGGATCGCCGCCGGCGCCGGGGTCGAGGTCCAGGACGTCAACCGCGTGCTGAAACAGCACCGCCAGATGGCCGACATGGTCAAACAGATGGCGCGCGGCGGTCCCAAGAAGATGCAGCAGATGGCCGCCATGCTGGGCGGCCTCGGCGGCGGCGGGGGCATCCCCGGCATGGGCGGCGGCCCCGATCTGAACCGACTGAAGGCCCTGGGCGGCGGCAAGATGGCCGAGCCCTCGGCCGACGAATTGAAAGCCATTCAGGACCGCCTGGCGGGTCTGGGCGGCGGACAACTGCCGGGGGGGCTTCCGGGCCTGCCCGGCCTTCCCAAGAAATAACGACTTCCTAGAAAGAGACTTGAAATGCTGAAGATTCGTCTGGCCCGCGGCGGCGCCAAGAAGCGCCCCTACTACCACATCGTCGTCGCCGACTCGCACGCCCCCCGCGACGGCAAGTTCATCGAGAAGGTCGGCTCCTACAACCCAATGCTGCCCAAGGACGGCGCCCAGCCGCGCGTCGCCCTGAAGGTCGAGCGGATCGCCGAATGGCTCGGCAAGGGCGCCCAGCCGACCGACCGCGTCGCCCGCTTCCTGTCGCAGGACGAGACCCTGGGCGCCAAGGTGAAGTGGTCGCAGGGCAACAACCCGAACAAGGGCGCCCCCGGCAAGAAGGCGCAGGAGCGCGCCGCTGAACGCGCCCAGCGCGAAGCCGACCGCCTGGAAGCCGAAGCCGCCGCCAAGGCTGAAGCCGCCGAAGCCGCCGCCCGCGCCAAGGAAGAGGCCGAAGCCGCCAAGAACGCTCCGGCTGCTGAAGAGGCTCCGGCCGCCGAAGCCGCCGCTGAAGAAGGCCCGGCTGCTGAAGAGACCACCGAGGCCTAAGGCCTTCGGTCTCGACACGATCAAGGCGGCGTCCTGTGACGCCGCCTTTTTCATGCGCTACTAGACCCTCTCCCGCTTGCGGGAGAGGTGGCCCGGCGATCGGCGCAGCCGATCCAGGGTCGGAGAGGGGAGTGTTCTTCCAAGGAAGAGGCCTTCCCCCATCGTCAGGCGTGCCGCTTCGCGTCACGGCCTGACACTTCCCCCGCAAGCGGGGGAAGATCTAGGACGACGGACCCAGACCATGACCCAGGAAAGAAGGCTCATCCTCGTCGGCCAGATCGGCGGCGGTTTCGGGGTGCGGGGCGAGGTGCGGGTGACCGCCTTCACCGCCGATCCCCTGGCCCTGACCGCCTATGGTCCGCTGCTGCGCGCAGACGGCACGGTGGCCCTGACCCTGACCTCGACCCGGCCCGACAAGAACGGCGTCGTCGGCCGGGCCAAGGAGGTCGCCACCAAGGAACAGGCCGACGCCCTGCGCGGCCTGAAACTCTACGTCCCCCGCGACCGCTTCCCCGAGCCGGAGGAGGACGAATTCTATCTCGCCGACCTGATCGGCCTGGAGGTCCGCGACATCGCCGGCGCCGCCATGGGCTCGGTCAAGTCGGTCCAGAATTTCGGCGCCGACGACATGCTGGAGATCGCCCCCGCGACCGGCGGTCCGACCTGGTACCTGCCCTTCACCAAGGAAGCGACGCCCGAGCTGCGGCTTTCCGAAGGCTGGCTGACCGCCGTGCCCCCGACCGAAGTCGGCGAGCGCGAGCCGGACTGAGGTATTCGCGCCCAAGGGTGTTGCGAATGGCGCGGCGGGCGCCGACATAGGCCTATCGCAAAGCCAAGGCCTCGCCATGACCGACCTGTCCGCCTTCCCCATCACCACCCGCTGGGCGGCCCAGCATCCCGATCGGCTGCAGCTCTATTCCCTGCCCACGCCCAATGGGGTGAAGGTCTCGATCATGCTGGAGGAGATCGGCCTGGCCTATGAGCCGCACCTGATCGACATCATGGCCAATGAGACCTGGGGGCCGGAATATCTGTCGCTGAACCCCAACGGCAAGATCCCGGCCATCCTCGATCCCGACGGCCCGAACGGTCAGCCCTTGGCCCTGTTCGAATCCGGCGCCATCCTGATCTATCTGGCGGAGAAGACAGGCAAACTGCTCTCGAGCGATCCCGCCACACGGTACGAGACGATCCAGTGGATCATGTTCCAGATGGGGGCGATCGGCCCCATGTTCGGCCAGCTGGGCTTCTTCCACAAGTTCGCCGGCAAGGACTATGAGGATAAGCGTCCGCGCGACCGCTACGTCGCCGAGAGCCGCCGCCTGCTGGGCGTGCTGGAGACGCGGCTTGAGGGCCGGGATTGGATCATGGGCGACTATTCCATCGCCGACGTCGCCACCCTGGGCTGGGTCCGCAATCTGATCGGCTTCTATGACGCGGGCGAGATCGTCGGCTTCAAGGACTTCCCGCGCGTCGCCGCCTGGCTGGAGCGCGGCCTGGCGCGTCCGGCCGTGCAGCGCGGTCTGAACATTCCGGCGCGGGACTAGGTTTCTAGCGCTTGTAGTGGTTCGGCTCGAATCATCGCTAGCTAGATAGATGGTCAAAAGCCGGAGCCAGATTATGTCTCGTCCAGCGAACCTCAGCACTCGCCAGAAGTCTGAGGCGCTAGTGAAAATTGATCGCCGACTAGCGGACTTAGAGAGCTTTCAACCAGATGAAATCCGAGATCGGTCTGATGCGCAAATCGGAGCTCTTGAACTGGCGCTAGATGCGCTCCTGACGGATATCTTTGGGCACGACACCATTGAGTATACTCGATACCGAAGCGCTGTAACCCAGTTAGACACCGCAGGTTACAACGTATACGGCACGCCCCATGCTGAGGTGATAGATGGGCTGCGGCAAGGCAAGGCAACAGCCATGGCAGCGCTATTGGGTATTAAGCGCGGCTTTCAGGAGGATCTTGAAGACGCCGGGCTGGGGAGCGTTTCTCAAGCCTTACGGGCGTATGAGGGATTGGAGCTTCACCATCACATCGAAAGGGCAGCTGGTCAGTTATATCGCGATGGGCACTACGCAAACGCTATTGAAAACAGTGTCAAAGCGCTAAATGCGTTGGTGCGGTTAAACAGCGGTGTCGATGATAAAGATGGGACGTCATTGATGGAATTCGTGTTTTCGCCCAGTAATCCAATACTGATGTTCAATTCACTGTCAGATCAATCTGATAAGGACGAACAAAAGGGTTTCATGATGATGTTTTCGGGTGCGGTTTCTGGTCTAAGAAATCCTCGCGCCCATAAGCTTATCCAAGATAATGCCGAGCGAGCACTGGAATTTATTGCGTTTGTTAGCCTGTTGGCCAAGTTGGTAGACCAGTCTATTCGAAGGGCGGAGAAATAGTCTTGATGGATTTATGTTTGAAGATGGCTATTCGGATGAATGAAATCTGATCCAGCGGCCAGCGGCCAGCGGCCAGCGCCCAGGGCCGCGAAGCCGACCACCAGTCCCCAGAAGGCCGATCCCACCCCGAACAGGGCCAGGCCCGAGGCCGTCGCCGCAAAGGTCAGGACGGCGGCCTCGCGCGAGGGCGCCTCGGCCGTCAGGCTCTGCAAGGCGCCGGTCAGGGGGGCGATCAGGGCCAGTCCCGTCACAGCCGCCAGCACGGCCGGGGGCATGGCGATGAACAGGCCCGCCAGCGGCGCGGCGAACAGGGCCACGATGAGGTAGAAGCCGCCGTAGATCACCCCGACGATCCAGCGCCGACCCGCATCCGGATGGGCGTCCGGCCCGGTGCAGATCGCCGCCGTGATGGCCGCCAGATTGACCCCATGGGCTCCAAAGGGCGCCGCGATCAGGCTGGCGATCCCGGTCGACAGGATCAGCCGATTGGCCGGCGGCGGATAGCCCGCGCTCTGCAACACGACCAGCCCCGGCAGATTCTGCGCCGCCAGGGTCACCAGAAACAGCGGAAAGCCCAGACTGACCGCCGCCTTCCAGTCAAAGGCGGGGGCGACGGGCTCCAGATGTCCGAACAGGCCGGTTCCAGCGGGCAGGCCCAACTGTCCCCGCATCGCCAGAACCGCAAAGGCCGCGCCCAGAACGGCGGGCAGGGCCCAGGTCGGCCAAAGCCGCCGCAAGACCAGAAAGATCGCAATCAGACCCACCGTCAACGCCGTCTCGTCGGGCACGATCTTGAACAGCCGCAGCACAAAGGGCAGCAGAACCCCCGCCAGCATGGCCGAGGCGATCGCTGACGGGATCCGCCCCGCCAGCCGTCCCAGGGCCGGGATCAGGCCGGTCAGGATCATCAGGGCGGCGGAAATGACGAAGGCGCCGACCGCCGTCCCCCACGACAGCCCCAGCGTCGAAGCGGCCAGCAGGGCTGCGCCCGGCGTCGACCAGGCCAGGACGACGGGAATCCTCAGCCGCCAGCTCAAGAGGGCGCCGGGAACGCCGATGGCCAGGCACAGCGCCGTGACCATGGAGCCGATCTGGCCGGCGCCCGCGCCCAGGGCCTGTCCCGCCTGCACCACCAAGGCCACGGTCCCGCCGAAGCCGATCACCGTGGCCACGGCGGCCGACGAAAAGGCTGAGGCGGGCGGAGGGCGCATGGAAAAGGCCGGAGCAGTCATGCCCCGGCCTTAAACCTTCACCGCAGATGGCGGAAGCGGGTTCAGCCCTCGATGTCTTCCGGCAGGCCCACGGCGTGGAAGCCGGCGTCGACGTGGACGACCTCGCCCGTGGTCGAACGCCCCAGGTCCGAGCACAGCCACAGGGCGGCGCCGGCGACGCCCTCCATCGAGGTCTCTTCCTTGATCAGCGAGAACTGGGCGCTCTTGGAGTGCAGGCCGCGTCCGCCCGAAATCCCGGCCAGCGACAGGGTGCGCATGGCCCCGGCCGAGATGGCGTTCACCCGTATGTTCTTGGGGCCCAGATCGCGGGCGATATAGCGGGTCGCCGCCTCCAGCGCCGCCTTGGCCACGCCCATGGTGTTGTAGTTCGGAATGACCCGTTCCGACCCCAGATAGGTCAGGGTGATCAGGCTGCCGCCGTTCGGCATCAACTTGGCGGCGCGACGCGACACGTCCACGAAGCTGAAGGCCGAGATGTTCAGGGCCAGAAGGAAGCTGTCGCGGGTGGTGTTGTCGACGAAACTGCCCTTCAACTCGTCCTTGTTGGCGAAGGCCACCGAATGGACGACGAAGTCGATCGTGCCGAAGGTCTTTTCCAGCTCGGCGAAGGCGGCGTCCATCGAGGCGTCGTCGGTGACGTCGGCCGGGATCAGCAGCTTGGCGCCGACGCTCTCGGCCAGAGGGCGCACACGCCGCTCCAGGCTCTCGCCCAGATAGGTGAAGGCCAGTTCGGCGCCCTGGGCCGCCAGCTGCGAGGCGATGCCCCAGGCGATCGAACTCGAATTGGCCACCCCCATGATCAGGCCCTTCTTGCCCTTCATGAGGTCGCCGGTCGGCATGTCCCAGCCTTCGGATGTGGCCATGGTTCGTCTCCTGATGATTTGCCGGGAGGGTTAGCAGGGGTCGGCGCGAACCGGAACCCCTGCCGCCTTCCCTTGCGTCACAGCAGGGCCGAAACCGCCGCCCGCGCAGCCTCGCCCAGGTCTGGGCGCTTCAGGGCCAGGGCGACGTTTGCGCGCAACAGGCCGATCTTGTCGCCGCAGTCGTGGGTCACGCCCGCATATTCGACGGCGGTGAAGCTCTGGGTCGCCATCAGCCGCGCCATGGCGTCGGTCAGCTGGATCTCGCCGCCCGCGCCCTTTTCCTGCGTCGCCAACAGGTCGAAGATTTCCGGCTGCAAGATGTAGCGGCCCGAGATCGACAGGTTCGACGGCGCCGTGCCCTTGGCGGGCTTTTCGACCATGCCCTTCATGACGATGCGCGACCCGTCGCGGCTGACCGGATCGACGATGCCGTATTTGTGGGTCTGGTCCTCCGGCACCGATTCCACGCCGATGATGTTGCCGCCGGTCTCGGCATAGACCTCGGCCAACTGCTTCAGGGCGCCGGGCTGCGAATCCACGATCACGTCGGGCAGGATGACGGCGAACGGCTCATGCCCGATGATGTCGCGGGCGCACCAGACCGCGTGGCCCAGCCCCTTGGGCTGCATCTGGCGGGTGAAGCTCATCTCGCCGGCCGAGGCCAGTTCGGCGTTCATCATTTCCAGGATGTCGGTCTTGCCCTTGGCCTGCAGTTGAGCCTCAAGCTCGATCTGGTGATCGAAATAGTCCTCGATCGCCCCCTTGGAGCGGCCGGTGACGAAGACGATGTGTTCGATCCCCGCCTCTCGGGCCTCTTCGACGATGTAGGAGAGGATCGGCCGATCGACGACGTTCAGCAGTTCCTTGGGGGTCGTCTTGGTGCCGGGCAGAACCCGGGTGCCGAGGCCCGCGACGGGCAGAACGGCCTTGCGCAGACGCGCGGGCGTGGTGGTCATCAATGAATCCTGACAGCTATCCCGCCCCTCTTAGCCGGTGCGGGCCGGCGAAAGAAGGGGCGGGACGGCGGTCGGTTCCGCCTCAGCCGGCGGGACGCTGCATCGGGGTCAGGGCCGTAGCCGCAGCGCGCTGGGCCTGAAGCTGGTCTTCCGGCAGCGGGATCAGGCCGCGGTCGGCCAGATAGCCGCCCTTGCCCGCGGCGCCTTCCGACAGGAACTCCTGTACGAATTGCTGCAGGCCGGGGATGACGCCGATGTGGGCCTTCTTCACATAGATGTAGAGGCTGCGCGACAGCGGATATTCCCCGCTGGCGATGGTTTCGGCATTGGGCGTGACGCCGTCGATGGTCTCGGGCTTCACCGTGTCCAGGTTCTGTTCCAGGAAGGAATAGCCGAAAACGCCCAGCGATCCGGGGGTGCGGCTCAGGGTCTGGACGATGGCGTTGTCGTTCTCGCCCGAGTCGATCCAGGCGCCGTCTTCACGCAGGGTGTGGGCCAGGGCTTCGAACCGGTTCTTGTCGGCCTTTTCCACGGCGGCGGTCGCGGGAACCAGCTTGGCGCCGGGGGTCATGCCCAGCTCCAGGAAGGCGTCGCGCGTGCCGGAGGTGGGCGGCGGGCCATAGACCTGGATGCGCTGGTTCGGCAGGCCCTTGTTGACCTCGTTCCAGGTCTTGGCCGGGTTGGCGACGAACTGACCGTCGGCGCCCGGCACTTCCTTGGCCAGGCCTTCATACAGGTCGTTCAGTTCGAAGTTGAAGCTGTTCCCGTTGCGGGCGGTGGCGATGACGATGCCGTCGAAGCCGATCTTCAGCTCGACGATGTCGGTCACGCCGTTCTTCTGGCACAGGTCGAACTCGGACGCCTTCATCGGGCGCGAGGCGTTGGCGATGTCGGGCGTGGTCGGACCGACGCCCTGGCAGAAGGCCTGAATGCCGCCGCCGGTGCCCAGGGATTCAACGCGGGGCGCGGCGCCGCCGGAGGTGCGGGCGAAGTTCTCAGCCACGCGGGTGGCGAAGGGGAAGACGGTCGAGGAGCCGGCCGCCCAGATGCCGGAGCGGGCGCTGGAGGCGCCGCCGCCGGTTCCGCCGTCGCCGCAGGCCGCCAGGGCCAGAAGGGCGGCGGCCGCCGTCGTCAGTTTCAGTGTGCGGATCATCGTGCGCTCTCCCTGAGCATCGGTTTGGCGACGGTTAGACCAGAGGATTGTGAAGGTTTTTCCGGCAATGAGCGCGAGGTCGGGGCCTTAGAGCAGGCGCTTGCGCATCACCTGGGACAGGGTGTCGATCAGGGTCACGGCGACCACGATGACGATGGCGATGGCCGCGACGCGGCTGTAGTCGAAGGCCTGGATGCTTTCGAACAGGGTCTGGCCGATGCCGCCCGCGCCGATCAGGCCCAGCACCGTGGCCGCCCGGCTGTTGGACTCGAACCGGTACAGGGCGAAGGAGGTCCACAGGGGCGCCACCTGGGGAAAGACGCCCCAGACGATCTCGTGCAGCTTGCCGGCGCCGGTGGCGCGCACCCCCTCGACCGGCCCCTTGTCGATCGACTCGACCGCCTCGGAAAACAGCTTGGCGAGGACGCCGCCGGTGTTCAGCGCCAGCGCCAGCACCCCCGCCAGCGGCCCCAGGCCGACGGCGACGATGAACAGGGTGGCGATCACCAGGTCGGGGATCGAGCGCAGCAGGTCCATGACCCGGCGCACGATGAAGACCATCCAGCCGGGCGCGATGTTGCGCGACGCCATCAGGCTGAGCGGCAGGGCCAGGAAGACGGCCAGGAAGGTGCCCCACAGGGCGATCTGCACCGTCAGCCACATCTGACCCGCCAGGCTGGCGGTCGGCTGGGTGAAGACATGGGTGAAGGCGGTCCAGAAATCGCCGGGCGGGAAGATGGCGCCCCAGTCGGGCCGCAGCAGATCCGCCCCATAGGTCGAGATGTTCGACGAGCCCGAGAAGAGCCGGCCGATGTTCTGCATGTCCACCTTGCCGAAGCTGGCGATCAGGATGATCGCCAGGCCGCCCCACAGCATCAGGTCGAACAGGGTGGAGGACAGGGGCTTCTTCGGCGCGGCGGGAACGGCGTCCGGGGTCAGGCCGCCGCGGGCGGCCTTGTCGGCGGCGACAGTCTCGGCGGCGGCGTCGGTCAAGGCTGGACCTCGCGCTTGGCGCGCAGGGCGGCCAGTTCACGTTCGGCGGCGGCCACGGCGGCCTGGTCGTTCTTGGCCTTGGCCTCGGCCAGCTTCTGGTCGGCGACCATTTCCCGCACCGGGTCCAAATAGGAATCGTCGGCGGCGCGGAACATCGAATAGTTCAGCCCCGCCAGCACCTGACGTTGACGGTCGGCTTCAGGCCCCTGGCCCTGGCCGTAGGTCAGGAAGAAGCTGCGCAGCTTCTCCTTCAGCACCGGGTCCAGGTCTTCGCGGATGACGATGCCCGATTCCGGGATCGGCGGAGAGACCCAGATGTCCTCGATCTGCGACGCCAGCTGCGGGTTCTCGCGGCGCATGAAGACGGTGTTGACCGAGTTGGAGGTGGCGACGTCGACCACGCCCGTCGCCACGGCGAAGGCGTTGGCCTGGTGGCTGGCCGAACGCACGGTCTTGAAACACTGGTTCGGCACGACGCCGCGCGGATTGAACAGGAAGGTCAGGGGCGCCAGGGTGCCCGAGGTCGACTGGGCGTCGCCGATGCCGAAGTCGTACTGCTTGCCGCAGGCCAGAACCTTGTCCAGCGTAATGCCCGAACCCTTCCGCACGATCAGGGTCGAGGTGTAGCTGTCGCGGCCTTCCGGATCGACGATCCGGGCGATGACCTCGCCCTGGGCGCGGTCCACGGCTTCGAGCGCCGGCTTGGCCGAGAACCAGGCCACCTGGGTCTGGTTGAAGCGCATGGCCTCGATCAGGACGTTGTAGTTGCCGGCGAAGAAGGGCTTCACCGGAACGCCGATCGCCTTGGACATGTCGTCCAGCAGGGGCTGCCACAGCGGGCCGGAGGAGGCCTGGCCTTCGGCCGACAGGATGGAGAAGGTCAGTTCCGACGGCATGGCGCCGGACGTCTTCTTCTCCTCACCGCCGCCGCACGAGGCGACGCCCAGCAGCAGGACGGCGGCGCCGGCCGCTGCGAACAGACGACGGGAAAGAGATGTGCGGGACAGGCTCATGCCTTGGTCTCCCAGAACGCGTCCTCGAATTCGGGACCGTAGATGTCGATGAGGCGCTGGTGGTCCAGGCCCGTGGCGGGACCGTCATAGACGATCTTGCCGCCCTGCAACGCGATGACGCGGTCGCAGTAGCGGATGGCGTAGTCGACCTGGTGCAGGGTGACGATCACCCCCATGCCGTCGCGCCGATTCAGCTCGACCAGCAGCTCCATCACCTTGCGGGCGGACACCGGGTCCAGCGAGGCGACCGGCTCGTCGGCCAGGATGGCCTTGGCGCCCTGGACGATGGCGCGGGCGATGGCGCCGCGCTGCTGCTGACCGCCCGACAGCGTGTTGGCGCGCTGGCCGGCGTAGTCGCTGACCCCGACCCGGTGCAGGGCGGCCATGGCCCGATCCTTGTCGGCCTGGGGCCACAGGCCCAAGAGGCCCTGCCAGGTCGGCAGGCGGCCCAGCGCCCCCAGCATGACGTTGGAGAACAGGGTCAGTCGGCCGACCAGGTTGAATTGCTGGAAGATCATGCCCAGCCGCGCGCGCGCCTGGCGCACGGCGCCGGTGACGCGGCCGTCCTTCTGCACCGTCTCGCCGAAGACGCTGATCGTCCCCTTGCCGGGGTCGATGGACTGAAGGCCGGTGATGGAGCGCAGAAGCGTGGACTTGCCCGATCCCGACGGACCGATCAGGGCCACCATCTCGCCCGAGGCGACGGAGATCGAGACGCCGTCCAGCGCCTTTCGCGATCCGAAGGTCTTCGACACGTCACGCGCCAGGACCAGGCCTGGGGCGGCGGCTGCGGATGAACTCATGAACTCGCTGGGAAGGCTGTGGCGAACGGGCGCCGCATGACGCGACCGGGGCGTTTGGGCAAGTCTTAATCGCACGTCCGGCGCAATCTCGTCCAGACCCCGTCGTCCCTGCGTCGTTGCAGCCTGGTGTCGCAGCGGCCCTGTCAGCGCGCCAGGGCGACCGCTTCCAGCCGTCGGATGTCCGCCTCGATGGGCAGGGCGGCGCGCGATCGCTCCACGGCCGCCTGGGCCAGGACGGCGACCGGCTCGGCCAGCCGCGGCGTCGCCGCCAGCGCGGCCAGACCCTTCTGCAGCCGCATGGCCACGGCCAGATCGCCCGCCCCATAACGGGCGATCGGACCGAACAGGTCTTCCAGCAGGTCTTCGGCCGTGACCGCCGGCCCCAGCAGTCGGTCGCAGCGCGGCGGCCTGGGCCCGTCGTCTTCGGGCGTCTGAACCCAGACGTCCAGCAGCCGCACCCCCGTCCCGATCACCTGAATGGCCGTGCCGGGGTCGTTGACGCCGGGCGACAGGGCCTTGGCGGCGATCTCGCCCAGGACGATCAGTCCGAACCGCGGATCCTGGTCGAAGGAGCGCGAATCCCCCAGGGCGAAGGCCGAACGGAAATCGGCCTGGGCCTCTTCGTCGCAGGCCGCCAGGCTGATGCGCGCCAGCACCGCGCCGCGTCGTACGAAGGCGCCGGGAGGGGCGACGATCTCCACCTGACAGTCGCGCGCCTCGGCCATGGCCTGAAGCCGAGAGGGATCGACGTTCTGGACGTAGCCGGTGTAGGGGGCGACGATCTCGGCGCCCGTGGTCAGCCGGCCCTCCCGGCCGCCGAAGAAGGGGGCGTCGCGCCGCGTTTCCAGGGCCTTCAGCGCGCGCGCCTCCACCAGGTCGATCGTATGGCCGACCCGCGCCAGGCTGGACAGACGGTTGATCCAGGCCAGCAGCCGAAAGGCCACCAGCCCCACCATGGCCAGGCTGACCAGGAACAGAATGGCCCGCCCGTTCTGGCCGTAATAATGGGCGTTGATCGCCGTCACCGAGACGATGGCGTAGAGGAAGGCGCCGACGAAGGTGGCCAGAGCCTTCTGGGTCTCGTCGTCGGAGGTCACCAAGGCGGCGACCCGGGGGCTGGCGGCTGTGGAGACCGACGTATAGGCCGTCACCATGGCGCCGACGGAGAAGGTCGCCACGCCCAGCAGGCTGGAGGCCAAGATGGTCAGGATGGATTCGACCGACTCGCCGCCCAGTCGTTCGGCCATGTCGTCGGGCACCCAGGGGGCCAGGGCCGCAGCCAGCAGGGCGGCGGCCACGCCCACCCCGGCGTAGGCGGTCGCCTTGACCCACAGTTGGCGCGTCCATTTGCGCCACAGGAACAGCCACCGATTCATTGCGCCCTCCAGCCGAGGCAACGGCGCAGAACCGCTGCGGTTGCCTGACCGCCGTTCAGCTGACCGCCGTCAAAGGGAATTGTGACAGTCAATTCGGCCTCGAACCCAGGCCCTGTCACGAAAAAACCCCTTTACATGACAGTCCAATGCCCCCATATCGCGCCTTCCGGCGGACCCCGTAGGTCTGATGCTGCGCCGCTAACGCCGGTCTGGGTTTAACAATTAGCAGGGGGTTACGTGAATTGCGCACGTACCAACTTCCCCTGGACCTGGTCCGTGAGCGGTCCCCTGAGCGTCCCGTCGCCCTCGTGCGGCCGCGCTCGGTTTCCGTAGCGGCGCGCTGGTTCCAGGATAATCTGAAAGCCGACGTCTTCTATGCGGTGAAGGCGAACCCGTCCGCCTGGGTCATCCAGACCCTGGTTGAATCCGGCGTTCGCAGCTTCGACGTCGCCTCTCTCGCCGAGATCGAACTGGTCCGTTCGGTCAGCCCCGACGCGCGCCTGGCCTTCATGCACCCGGTCAAGAGCCGCTCGGCCATCACCAAGGCCTATTTCGACCACGGCGTGCGGACCTTCTCGCTCGACTGCGTGGACGAGTTGAACAAGATCCTCGACGCCACCGGCGGCGCCGACGACCTGAATCTGATCGTGCGCATGGCCGTCTCGGCCGACGGGGCCGCCTACACCCTGTCGGGCAAGTTCGGCGTGCCGGTCGATCAGGCCCCGGCCCTGCTCCTGGCCACGCGCCAGGCGGTCAAGAACGGGCTGATGGGCGTCAGCTTCCATGTCGGCAGCCAATGCATGCGCCCGACCGCCTATCAGGCCGCCATGGCCCAGGTCGGCCGGTCGATCAGCCGCGCGGGCGTGATCGTGGACATCGTCGATGTCGGCGGCGGCTTCCCCTCGGTTTATCCGGGCATGGTCCCGCCGGACATGAGCGAATACGCCGACGCCATCCATCGCGGCTTCAACGAAATGCCGGTGTCGGAAACCACCGAACTGTGGTGCGAGCCCGGCCGGGCCCTGGTCGCCGAATCCTCGTCGATCCTGGCCCGCGTCGATCTGCGCAAGGGCGACGCCCTGTATCTGAACGACGGCTCCTACGGCTCCCTGTTCGACGCCACCCACTCGCGCTGGCCCTTCCCGACCAAGCTGGTCCGGGACGGCGAAGCCTCGGGCGAGCTGAAGGCCTTCCAGTTCTACGGCCCGACCTGCGATTCGATCGACCATATGCCCGGCCCCTTCTGGCTGCCGGCCGACATCCGTGAAGGCGACTTCATCGAGATCGGCATGCTGGGCGCCTATGGGGTGGCCATGACGACCGGCTTCAACGGCTATGGCGAGCATGAGATCGCTGCGGTCGAGGACGCCCCCATGGCCTCCCTCTACGGCCTGGCCCCGCGTTCCATCCCCACCGTGCGCACCACGGCGGAAGAGAACGCCCGCAAGGTCGTGCGCCTGTCGCGACCCAAGGGCAAGGCGGGCCAGCGCAAGAAGGCCCGGCGCTGAGCCTTCCAACAGCCTTGCGGCGCTGAACCGGTCGATGGATCGGCGGCTCCGCAAGGCCTGGGGGTTTCAGGCTGCCGGGATCAGCCCTTTTTGGCGAAAACGGCGTAGCCCCATCGTCCCAGGTGAACGAAGAACAGGATGAGCGCGACGGTCATCAGCCCTTCTGTCAAAGACAGGATCAAGTTTCCCGCCCAGTGGGCCGAGGGCAACAGCCCGAACAACTGACGCGCCGGCTCCGCGTCCTTGCCTTCTCCGCCGGCCGCCTTCTCGCCGATCCAGTAGAACATCTGCCCCGCGCCGAACACGCCGGTCATGCTGAGCAGGAAGTTCAGATGTCGCCCGCGTTTCGCCGCCGCCTCTTCCGCATCCTTCTGCTTGCGCTCGGCCGCCGCCTGGGCTGCATCCGCCCGCTTCTGCTGGCGGCGGGCCAGGTCGCTGGCGTGGTCCTCCAGGCTCTGGATCGCCAGGGACAGGGCCTTGTTCTTGCGGCTGACGCCCCGCAGCTCCTCCAGCTTTTTGAACACGTCCCGCTCGGTGTCGTAGCGGAAGGGATTGGCGTGTCTGAACCTTTCGTACTGGGCGAACTCGGCCAGCTTGGCCTGGTTGATGGCGAACTCGGCCTGGCTCAGCCGGTCCTCGCCGTCCAGCGGCTCTCGATCCGCCAGGGCGCGGATGCGGGGATCGTCGGCGGGCGCGCGCTCGTCCACCAGGGCCTCGATCCGATCGATCCGGGCCATGGTCTTCTGCTCATGCTCCCGCGCCAGGAACTCGTTGTGCAGGGCCAGGGCGTGGATCAGGAAGGCGTAGGGGCAGGCGCCGATATAGTCGTTGCCGATCTCCAGGCTGCGGCTCTTGGGCACATAGGTGATCATGGCCCGGTGGTTGGCGTAGCGGACGAAGAACCGCTCGTCGCTCTGTTCGGAACTGTCGGGATAGATGGGGTCGATGCTGTCCAGGATCTCCGAGGTATCCTGGTTCATGAAGTCTATGATGTTCTGGTTGAATCCCGCCAGGAACAGATAGTCCAGACAGTCCGCCCGCGCGATTTCGAAAGCGGGAAGGTGATGCTCGATCGGCGTCTCCAGCCGGGGGCGCGCCTCGGCTTCGTTCGGCTTGCGAAAAGCCTTGATCTGGACGGCCTGGCCGGTCCGCATCGCCTCGACGAAATCCGCCATCCGCGCCTGCGGCGTCGCCCTGTCCGAGATCGGCAGCCACCGGCCTTCGTCGCCGCGCGCCGGGTCCGGCGTCGGATTGCGACGCACGAAGACCCCGTCTTCCAAGGCGGCCTCATAGTCCGCCCGGCGCTCGACCCAGTTCCAGAACTCAGGATCAGCCCTTTCGCCGGCCTTGGTCCCTGCGGGCGGGGCGCCCAGATGCACCGCCTTGGGCGGTCGGCCGTTCACGGGCTTGGTCAGGGCGCGGATGCGGTCCTGATACGGGTCGTAACAGAGCGGCTGCACCATCCGCTTGCGCGGCGCCGGGATCTTCGTCGCCTCGTCCACCGGCATCAGCCGGTCGAAGAAGCGTTCGTCGTGCAGCATGAACATGAAGCGCGACTTGGGCGCCTTCAGCCCCGGCGTCTCCATGACGGGCGCCAGTTCCAGCAGACGGGTTTCGAAACCGGGCCTGGGCGGCTTGGAGGGATCGAGTTCCGCCGCCAGACGGGGGAACAGGCGGACGGCGTCGCGCTCGAACACCGTCCTGACGAACGGCCAGAACCGCTGGGGCTCAGCCTGGGTCGGGGCCTGGCCCTCAGGGCCGGTCGCTCGCCTTACCCTGATGTCGTCCAAAGGACCGATGTCCAGCTTGGTCTCGCTGAAGACGTCCAGGAAGGGGTGGGGATCGGCCTCGGCAGGCTTCAGGCGCTGCGGGTCCAGCACATATTCCTTGGGCGCGGCCAGCTTCTGCAGCAGGGACAGGAAATAATAGGTCGAGGGGTCGTAGCCCGAGCGCCGGCGACCCTCCGCATCCACATAGCCGCCGCCGTAATAGTGGCTGAAGCTGAGGTGGTAGCTCAGGGAGCCGTCGTTGTGGGACAGCCAGAACCGGCGCAGCCGCACCAGCCGGTCATCGTCCATTCCGGGCGGATGGGCGTGAAACCGCACCCCCTCGGTGGTCCAGGAGACGGACTTGGGCAGGCTGAAGATCAGGTCTTCATGGCTTCGGATGGCCAGCGCAGCCTCGTCCAGGTTCTTGATTCCCGCATCGTCCGCCGTGGACAGCAGGAACTCCTGCAACTCGCCCCGGATTTCGCGATCGGCGATGTCGTTCATCAGGGGGTCGATGGCGTGGCCCAGGGCGAGGGACGGCAGATGGTTCCTCTGGGTCCGGCGAAAGACGGGCGGCTCGATCCGCTCTCCGGGCGCCAGATTCAGGGCCTCGGCCACCCGATCCGGCCCGATATAGAGCGACAGGGTCCAATACAGGGCGCCCGAGCGCGCCTCTTCATAGTCGTCCGTCTCCGGCCGCTCGCCTCGCACCGTCATCGACCTGCGGCCTCCCTCGCCAAGTCCCGGAAACTGTCGAACCCCGTCCCCCGGCCGGACCGCAGCCGCGCCAGGGCCGGGGTCATCGGCAACAGGGCCGCCGGCTCCCGGCGCGCGGCCAGGTCGGCGATCTGGCGCTCGGCCGCTCCGCCCGGCGGTCCGGCCTCGCCCTTCAGCACCGAAATCCTGAAGAAGCTCTCCAGATGGTCGTGCAGCAGACCCGCATCCACCGCCTCGCCCGGATAGTCGACGGCGGCGTAGATCAGCCCGTCCTCATCGTCCTGATCCGCCGACAGGGCCGGCTGGACATAGGGAAAGTCCACCACCTCGGCTCCCATCCGCGCCCAGATCGCCAGTCGATCGACCTGATCCAGGCCCGAACGCAGGGTGTCGGCGGCGGCCTCCTGCGGCGTCAGGCGCAAGGGGTCGTTCTGTTCGATGAAGACGGCGGTCTGGGCGTTCGGACCGGCGTCCAGGGCCTGGGTCGCCAGTCGGCGCACCGCCGAAAGCGCCAGGCGCAGCAGGCCGCGCCCCCGCGCCGCCTCCTCGACATAGACATAGTTCAATGCGACCGCGATGTCCGGCGCCGAGGCCCGGTTGACGGCGGTGGCCAGGAAGTTGATCCCGCCCAGACGCGCGCCGCCTTCGTCCTCCAGCACCGCAACCAGTTCGCAGTGGGTGCGGCCGAACGCCCGGCGATGCGTCCGGTTCAGGGCCAGGCATTTGCGAAAACCCGCCAAATCCTCGCGCTCGTCCGGCAGGACGAAGGCCCGGTCATAGCCTTCGAAGAAGCGGGTCAGGATCGACGACTCCGGATCGGCCGAGGCGAGGGCGCGCACGCCCGAACCCAGGTCGATCGTCAGATCCGGCTGACTGTGCTGTTCCAACGGTCCCGCCCCCAAACAACGGCCAGTTGGCATGGGGCGCGCGGGCGACGCAAGCCCGCCGGACGGTTCAGGCCGCGCAGGCCTCGAACCCGGCCTTCAGCTCCGCCTCGTCCAGATCGCGGCCGATGAAGACGGCGCGGCTCCAGCGGCGTTCGTTCTCGCCCCATTCGCGCTGCAGGTCGCCCTCCAGGATCATATGGACGGCCTGGAAGACCAGGCGGCGGTCTTCGCCCTTCAGGTCGATGATGCCCTTGGCGCGCAGGATGTTCTGACCCTGTTCGCCCAGCAGACGGTCCAGCCAGGCGGTGAACTTCGCGCCGTCCAGCGGCCGGTCCAGCGACAGGGAAATCCCCTTGATGTCGTCCTGGTGGGCGTGACCGCGCGCCCCGTGGCTGTGGTCATGATCATGATGATCATGGTCATGGTCATGGTCATGATGATGGTGGTCATGGCCGCAGTGTTCGTCATGCACATGGCCCTCGGCGCCGTGCGGCGGGTTCACGAAGTCCGGCTTGACCTCCAGGATCCGGTCCAGGTCGAAGGCGCCCAGGCCCAGCACCTGATCCAGCGGCACGTTCGACCGTTCGGCCCGCACGATGGGCGCCAGGGGGTTGAGCGCCCGCAGACGGGCCTCGACTGCCTCCATCTCTTCCGGGGTCGCCAGATCGACCTTGTTCAGGATGATCCGGTCGGCGAAGGCCACCTGTTCGCGCGCCTCCTTGGAGTCGTCCAGCCGCGCCATCACGTGCTTGGCGTCGACCAGGGTGGTGACGCTGTCCAGCTGCGTCTTGGCCTTGACGTCCTCGTCGACGAAGAAGGTCTGGGCCACCGGGCCGGGGTCGGCCAGGCCCGTGGTCTCGACGATGATGGCGTCGAAGGCCGGCTTGCCGGGACGCTGGCGCTTCATCAGGCCCGAGACCACCCGGATCAGGTCGCCGCGCACCGTGCAGCAGACGCAGCCGTTGTTCATCTCGAACACGTCCTCGTCAGCGCCGACCACCAGATCATTGTCGATGCCGATCTCGCCGAATTCATTGACGATGACGGCGTAACGCTTGCCGTGATCCTCGGTCAGGATGCGGTTCAAGAGGGTGGTCTTGCCCGCGCCCAGATAGCCGGTCAGGACGGTGACGGGGATCTTGCCGCCCGAACCCTGGGGGGCGGCGGTCGAGACGGGGGCGTCGAGGGTGTCGGTCATGGCCGCTAGATGGCGGCTGAGGTTCCGTTTGGGAAGAGGGGCCTTAAGCCTTCTTGACGAACTCGGTGCGCAGGACCAGGCCGCG
This sequence comes from Brevundimonas sp. GW456-12-10-14-LB3, assembly GCF_059424365.1. NCBI lineage: Bacteria > Pseudomonadati > Pseudomonadota > Alphaproteobacteria > Caulobacterales > Caulobacteraceae > Brevundimonas > Brevundimonas sp. GW456-12-10-14-LB3. The sequence continues at coordinate 2,563 of NZ_JBWKZJ010000009.1, read as the reverse complement.
CACCTTCTCGACATTGGCCTCGATCTCGTCGGGGTCGCCGGTCAGTCGGATGTTCTTGACCAGGGTCCCGCGCTTCAGCGTCACCCCGCCCGAGCCCTTGACCTTCAAATCCTTGATCAGGGTCACGTTGTCGCCGTCGGCCAGGATGTTGCCGTTGGAGTCTTTGGTCACGTCTTCGGTCATGGCCAAGCTTCTAGCGAGGGGATCGCCAAATATCCACGCTAAAGATACGGCTATTGAACAGTGTCTCCTCCCCACATCGTGGGGAGGTGGCGCGGCGCTTCTTCAGCGCCGTGACGGAGGGGTTTGGTCCGCGAGAAGAACAGAGAACTGGAGGCGTAAAGAGCCCCTCCGTCTCTCCGCTATGCTCCGAGCCACCTCCCCGCAAAGCGGGGAGGAAACAGTTAATCCGGCACGTTCGCGTCCAGCTCGCCCAGCCAGACCCGCGCATTGCCGTCCGACGGGGCGCGCCAGTCGCCGCGCGGCGACAGGGAGCCGCCGGTCACCACCTTGGGGCCGTTGGGCAGGGCCGAGCGTTTGAACTGGGCGGTCTGGAAGAAGCGGATCAGGAATTTCCGCAGCCAGGCCTTGATGGTCGCCAGGTCGTATTCGACCTTTTCATCGTCGGGGGTGTTGACCGGCCACTGTCCGGCGCCGGCGTCGCTCCAGGCCTGGTGCGCCAGGAAGGCGACCTTGGACGGCGCCATGCCGAAGCGGCTGATGTAGAACAGGAAGAAGTCGTTCAGCGCATAGGGGCCGACCGTCCCCTCGGTCGACTGAATCGCCCCGTCCTTGGCCGGAACCAGTTCGGGCGAGATCTCGGTGTTCAGAATGGCGTGCAGCGTCGGGCTCGCCTCGGCGCCGACCAGTTCGCGGTCCGCGACCCAGCGGATCAGATGGCGGATCAGGGTCTTCGCCACCCCGCCGTTGACATTATAGTGGCTCATATGGTCGCCGACGCCATAGGTGGCCCAGCCCAGGGCAAGTTCCGACAGGTCGCCGGTCCCCAGCACGAAGGCCCGGTTCTGGTTGGCCAGGCGGAACAGATAGTCGGTCCTCAAGCCCGCCTGCACATTCTCGAAGGTGATGTCATGCACCGGTTCGCCCGCCGCATAGGGGTGGCCGATGTCCTTGAACATCTGTTCGGCGGCCGGGCGGATGTCGATCTCGGCTCCCGTCACCCCAAGCGCCTTCATCAGCGCCCAGGCGTTGGACTTGGTGCCCTCGGACGTCGCGAACCCCGGCATGGTGAAGCCCAGTATGTTCGACCGCGGCAGGTTCAGCCGGTCGAAGGCGCGGCAGGCGACCAGCAGGGCCTGGGTCGAATCCAGCCCGCCCGAGACGCCGATCACCAGGCGCTCTCCGTTCGTCGCCGCCATCCGGCGCATCAGGCCCTGGACCTGGATGTTGAAGGCTTCGTAGCAGTCCTGGTCCAGCCGCCCCCCATCGTCCGGCACGAAGGGGAAGCGGTCCAGCGGCCGGATCAACGCGAATCCTCCCCCAAGGGGGGAGGAACGTCGCGCGCCATGAAGGGCACGACCGTCGCGGCCTCCCCCTCGTTGCGGGCGCAGTCGGCGAAGGTGCCGTTTCTCAGCCGGTCCAGGCCGATCCGGTCCACGTCCACGTCGGCGATCGTCAGATGGTTCTCCAGGGCGAACCGTTCGCCCTCGGCCAGTTTGGACCCCAGCTCGTGGATGGTCGCCTGACCGTCCCAGGCCAGGTCGGTGGTCGATTCGCCCCAGCCCGAGGCGGCGAAGACATAGGCCGACAGGGTCCGGGCCGAATGGCTGGCGCTCAGCATGGCCCGCTCGTCCGCCTTGCCGATGACGATGTTGGAGGCTGACAGGTTCAGCAGGATGCGCGCCCCCGCCAGGGCCGCCCGGGTCGAGGGGGGCAGGGGCGCCCAATAGTCCTCGCAGATCTCGACCGCAAAGACGAAGCCCGGCCGGTTCGTCGCCTGGAAGATCAGGCCCGGCGCGAAATCCACCGTCTCGCCGTTCAGCCGGATCACATCCTCGGTCCGCGCCGTCGCCGGGGCGAACCAGCGTTTCTCGTAATATTCCCGATAGTTGGGCAGATAGGTCTTGGGCACCACGGCCAGCACCTCGCCCCCGCCCATCACGACGGCGCAGTTGAACAGGGCGTCCCCCTGCCGCAGCGGCGCCCCGACCACGGCGATCAGCTCATGCTCGGCCGTCGCCCCCCCGGTCGCCTGGGCCAGGACCGCGACCTGCCGCTCCACCTCGTCCAGCAGGGCCGCCTGCATGTGCAGGTCGTCGATCGCATAGGCGGACAGCGACAGCTCCGGAAACACCATCAGGTCCACACCCTGGTCCGCCGCCTGCCGGATCAGGGCCAGATGCGCCTGAGCGTTCTCGACCGGATCGCCCACATGGCTGACCGGCGTCGCCGCCGCCACCCGCACGAAGCCGTGGGTCTTGGGCGAGAAAAAGGGGTGGCTCTCGGTCATCGCATCGTCCGCATCACCCGGCCCGCGCCGGCCGAACCTCTATAGCGGGGAATGACGTACGGCGGGAATGGTTCGGCGGCTCCATTCCTCCCC
>NZ_JBWKZJ010000008.1:28206-102093 GCF_059424365.1 Brevundimonas sp. GW456-12-10-14-LB3 | reverse complement strand
GTTCGAGGTGCTGCTCTATGATACGCCGCCGCCGATCCTGGAGCGCCCCTCTGCGCCCAAGGCGGGGGGAGGGGCGCCGGCCGCGCCCTCGCGCATTCACACGCCGCCCAAGCCGCAGCCAGATCGCCCGCGCGAACTGCCGTCGCCGTCGAAGCCGGCGCCCCAGCCCGCCCCAGTCGTGGACGTCGCGCCTTCCCCCTCGCCGGAACCCGGGTTGGGTCAGGGCGGCCAGGGGACCGGCGCGGGTTCCGGCGTCGGCGCGGGGTCCGGGCCGGGCAGCGGCTCGACGGGGCCGCGCCTGATCACGGGGCCGTCCATGGCCCAGGTCCGCGCCAACCACCCGCGCCAGGCCCGCAGCCGCTACGGCCGAGTCGAACTGTCTTGCCGCATCCGGTTAGACAGCCGGCTGGAAGCCTGTCGTGTGGTGGAGGAGACCCCTGTCGGCCTGGGCTTCGGGGCGGCGGGACTGGCTGTGGCCGACTATTTCCGTTTCCAGCCGCCGACCGAGAACGGGCGTCCCCTCGAGGGGCAGCAGGTGACGGTGGGCGTCGACTTCGGCATTCCGCCGCGTCGCTGATCCACCGCTTCGCAGGGTGGCGGCCTAAGCCCCTTGACCGGAACCCGGTTGCGGCGTTCAACCTTGATGCAGAGAGGCTGATCGCCGCCGTTCGAGGCGGGTCTGAGCGACGGTTTAGGCGGCGGACCGAAAAGTCTGGCCGGCAGGGTTGCGCCCAGCCGTTGACGCCCGGTGAATCATCTGTATAAGGGCGCCTTCCCGCGAAGGGCGCCACGCTCCTGGTTTGTTAACCGGAGCGTTTGTTGCGTCTGAATAACGCGTATCTGGAGAATTTCGTGGCCCGTATCGCTGGCGTCAATATCCCGACCAACAAGCGCGTTGAAATCGCGCTTCAGTACATCCACGGCATCGGCCCGGCCGCCGCCAAGGACATCACCGAAAAGGTCGGCATCGAAGCCGCCCGCCGGGTGAACCAGCTGACGGACGCCGAAGTCCTGTCGATCCGCGAGACCATCGACCGCGACTATACGGTCGAGGGCGACCTGCGCCGCGAAACCTCGATGAACATCAAGCGTCTGATGGACCTGGCCTGCTACCGCGGCCTGCGTCACCGCAAGGGCCTGCCGGTCCGCGGTCAGCGCACCCACACCAATGCTCGCACCCGCAAGGGTCCGGCCAAGCCGATCGCCGGCAAGAAGAAGTAAGAGAGAGCTGACCGATGGCCAAGGAACCGGGTCGCGTAAAGCGCCGCGAACGCAAGAACATCACCTCGGGCGTCGCCCACGTGAACGCCAGCTTCAACAACACCATGGTGACCATCACCGACGCGCAAGGGAATGCGATTTCCTGGTCGTCGGCCGGCCACATGGGCTTCAAGGGCTCGCGTAAGTCCACCCCGTACGCCGCCCAGATGGCGGCCGAGGACGCCGGCAAGAAGGCCCAGGAACACGGCCTGAAGACGCTGGAAGTCAACGTCTCGGGTCCGGGCTCCGGCCGTGAGTCGGCTCTGCGCGCCCTGCAGGCCGTGGGTCTGACGATCACCACCATTCGCGACGTCACCCCGATGCCGCACAACGGCTGCCGTCCGCCCAAGCGTCGTCGCGTCTAAGCGACACCGCCCAAAGCACCCCCATCTCCGTCGGCTCCACCATGGCCTCGTCGACAAGGCCGGAGCCGACGAAACCCGTTCGAGGGACAAAATGATCGAAAGAAACTGGCAAGAGCTGATCCGTCCCGAGAAGCCGCAGATCGAGATCGGTTCCGACGCCCAGCGTAAGGCGCGTCTGGTGGCTGAGCCTCTGGAGCGCGGCTTCGGTGTGACGCTCGGCAACGCCCTTCGTCGCGTTCTGCTGTCCTCGCTGCAAGGCGCGGCGGTGACCGCCATTCAGATCGACGGCGTGGTTCACGAATTCTCGTCGCTGGAAGGCGTGCGCGAGGACGTGGTCGACATCGTTCTGAACATCAAGCAACTGGCGCTGCGCATGCACGCCGAAGGCCCCAAGCGCATGACCCTGCGCGCCACGGGCCCCGGCGTGGTGACGGCCGGCCAGATCGACGTGCCGGCGGACATCGAGGTTCTGAACCCCGATCACGTCATCTGCACCCTGGACGACGGCGCCTCGATCCGCATGGAGCTGACCGTCCAGAACGGCAAGGGCTATGTGGCGGCCGAGTTCAACCGTCCGGAAGACGCGCCGATCGGCCTGATCGCCGTCGACGCCCTGTATTCGCCGGTCAAGAAGGTGGCCTATCGCGTCGAGCCGACCCGTCAGGGTCAGTCGCTGGACTACGACAAGCTGCTGCTGGAAGTCGAAACCAACGGCGCGGTCACGCCGGTTGACGCTGTTGCCTACGCCGCGCGCATCCTGCAAGACCAGCTGCAGATCTTCATCACCTTCGAAGAGCCCAAGAAGGCTGTCGAGCAGTCGGACGGCAAGCCCGACCTGCCCTTCAACCCGGCCCTGCTGAAGAAGGTGGACGAGCTGGAGCTGTCGGTCCGTTCGGCCAACTGCCTGAAGAACGACAACATCGTCTACATCGGCGACCTGATCCAGAAGACCGAGGGCGAAATGCTTCGCACCCCGAACTTCGGCCGCAAGTCGCTGAACGAGATCAAGGAAGTTCTCGCGACCATGGGGCTCAGCCTCGGCATGGACGTGCCGAACTGGCCGCCCGAAAACATCGAAGATCTGGCCAAGAAGTTCGACGACCAGATCTAAGTTCAACCCTCCGCCCGTCTCCTCTAGGGGAGAATGTCGGGGCGGTTAGAAGATTACGGACCTAGGTCTCCCCAGGAGATACCGGGTTCGGAGTAGGAGAGACCCTGATGCGCCACGGCGCCGCCCATCGTAAACTCGGTCGCACGACCAGCCACCGCACAGCCATGTTCGCCAACATGGCCGCCTCGCTGATCAAGCACGAGCAAATCACCACGACCCTGCCCAAGGCGAAGGAACTGCGTCCCTTCGTCGAGAAGCTGGTCACCCTGGCCAAGAAGGGCGACCTGCACGCGCGTCGTCAGGCCATCAGCCAGGTCCGCGACGTGCCGCAGGTCGGCAAGCTGTTCGAGACGATCGGCCCGCGCTACGCCGAACGCAACGGCGGCTATATTCGGATCATGAAGGCTGGCTTCCGCCACGGCGACAACGCCCCGATGGCCGTGATCGAGTTCGTCGATCGCGACGTCGAAGCCAAGGGCAAGGACTCCGGTCCGGTCCTGGCCTACGAAGGCGACGACGAGGCTTAAGCCTTTCGTCTCTGACGAGACTGAACACCGAAAGGGGGGCCGGAGCGATCCGGCCGCCCTTTTGCTTTGAGCGGCGATGGGGCAAGAGGCGGCCATGTCCGCCGCCATCGTCGATTTCCGCCCCGACCACGCCGCCGCCTGGGCCCGGCTGAACGAGGCCTGGCTGGCCGAGGGCGGTTTCGCCGTCGAGGCCAAGGACCGGCGCTCCATCGACGATCCCCATGGGGTCTTCATCGCCGGCGGAGGGCGGATCTTCATCGTCGAGCGGGACGGGGAGGCGGTCGGCTGCTGCGCCCTGATCCGCATTCCGGACGGGTTCGAGGTGTCGAAGATGACGGTGACGCCCGCCGCGCGCGGCTTAGGCTTGGCGCGGCGTCTGCTGGAGGCCTGCGAGGCGGCGGCCCGCGCGGCGGGCGCGACCCTGCTGTATCTGGAGACCAACAGCGCCCTGGAGCCGGCCATCGCCCTGTACGAGAGCTTCGGCTTCGTCCACCTGCCGCCCCGCCCGACCCCCTACGCCCGCGCCGACGTCTTCATGGAGAAGCGGCTCTAACGGCTGTCAGGGGGGCTTCAGCCCGCCTCCGCCTATTCCTTCGACAGATCCTGACGCTGGAACCAGGCGATAGAGGCTGCGACCGGCGCGACGCACCACAGGACCAGGCTGACCACCGCCTTCATGACCACGCCCTCGGGCAAGGGCATGGGGCCGGGAGCGAGGGCGGCTTTCAAAGTGTCATAGGCCAAGCCGGGCAGCAGCAATTGCGCGGCCCAGTCACTCGGCTCCCAGCCGAGAATGGGCAGCAGCGGTCCCCCGAGGATGGTCTGGGCGAAACCCAGGGCCCAGGGGGCGAACAGGGTCGCCAGCAGGGACCGGCTGACGACCGCCGCCAGTAGGGCGATGAGGCTGTATTGAACGATCCGGATGTAGGACAGAAGCCAGGTCAGAAGGAACTGAACCAGGTCGAAGTCGGACAGGTCGAAGCTCATCGGCCGTCCGGCCACCAGGGCCTGTGTGACGAAGAAGATGAAGGCGGCGATCAGCATGGCCAGCATGGCGATCATGGCCAAGACTTTCATCACCCCGATCTTGCCCAGGATCAGCCAGGGTCGGCCGTTGCGAGCGCTGATCAGTCGCCAGGTCTCCCAGCGGTAGTCGCCGGCGTAGACCGCCGCCGCCGCCAGCAACATGAAGACCAGCAACACGCCGTTGGCGCCGTTGCCGGCCGCAAAGCCGAAGGCCTCGGCCAGATTGACGGGCTGATTGCCCAAGGTCGCGGGCAGATTGGCCTTGGCAGCCAGTGCGTCGCCCTTGGCCTTGGTCATGATCTGGTAGGCCAGCCCGCCGAAGACGAACAGCAGCGGCGTCAGCAGGATGCTGAAGAAGAGCGTCGTCCGGTTCCGCGAGACGCGATAGGCCTCGGATTTCAGCGCATCAACCAGCATGATCGGTCCCCTTGTCGGGCGCGCCCTGTACGCCGGTCCAGCCGGTTTCGCTCATGAAGACGTCTTCCAGGTCGGCGCCGATCCAGCGGGCCTCTTCGATATCGACCCCGGCCTCGACCAAGGCGCGGATGGCCGCCGGCGTCTCGGCGCGGGTTAGAGCGGCGATCAGGGCGTCGCCGTCCAGCGTCGCCTTGTCGCCCAGCACCCCCATGGCCTTGGCGAGCGGGGTGGCCGAAAGGCGCAGACGTTCGCCTGAGGCCGTCAGGTCCGAAACCCGGCCTTCGGTGATCACCTTGCCCTTGTTGAAGATGGCGACGCGATCGCAGACGCGCTGGACCTCCTGAAGCTGGTGGCTGGCCAGGATGACGGTGACGCCGTCGTCGTCGGCCAGGCTGCGGATCAGGGCGCGCATCTCCTGGATGCCGGGCGGGTCCATGCCGCTGGTCGGTTCGTCCAGAATGACGAGGTCCGGCTTGGTCATCAGGGCGGCGGCGACGCCCAGGCGTTGCAGCATGCCGACCGAGAAGCCGCGCACCCGCCGGTCCGCCGCCTCGGCCAAGTCCACTCGCTTCAGCCAGGCCTCGATATCCGAAGACGCGACGCCGCCGTGGGCGTAGCCCAGCCAGACCAGGACCTGACGCGCGGTCATGAAGGGAGGGAAGCGCGGCGTCTCGATCATCGAGCCCATCCGCCGCGTCGCCGCCGGATCGCCGATCCGGCCGCCCATGACCGTCGCCTCGCCCGCAGTCGGGCGGATCAGGCCGAGCAGGGTGCGAAACAGCGTCGACTTGCCGGCGCCGTTGGGGCCGAGGATGCCGTAGACGCCGCCCCGCGGGATCGACAGGGTCAGGCCGTCCAAGGCCTTCACCGTCCCATAGGTCTTGGTCAGGCCGCGGATCTCGATGACGGTTTGCATAGGATGAGCTTGGCGCGAGAACGGCGTTCCCACAAGGCGTCGTGCGGCTGTCGTCCATTAAGATTAGGCAATGGTTCGGCGGGCGCCGGCGCACGGCTAGGACCAAAGGTCCAAGGGCGGCGGCTTGCATTCTGAGCGGCCTGGGCCGATCTGGGGCGCGTGATGTCATCCCCTGCCATAGTGATCGTGGGCGCCGGCGTGCTGGGCCTGAGCACCGCCTTCAGCCTGACCCGGCGGGGGCATGCGGTGACGGTTATCGACCCGGGTGGTGCGAATGCGTCGAGCGTGGCGGCCGGCATGGTGGCGCCGGCGATGGAATCTGTCCTGGACGACGTTACGCCCGAGACGGCGGCCCTGTTCCGCGCCGGACGCGACCTGTGGCCCGACTTCGCCAAGGCGGCTGGCGTCGCCTTGGCGCGCCGACCGGCTGAATGGCGCGGCGGGGACGTCGCCGGCCTGGCGGCGCGATTCGAAGCCCTGGGTTTTGAGGCGCGTCGGACCGGCGACCGGCTGATCACGGAGGAGGATTATCAGATCGACCCCGGCCAGGCCTTGGGCGCCCTGGCCCAGGCGGTGGCGCAGGCTGAAGGCGGCGCTGTGGTGCAGGACCGCGTCTCGGCCCTGGTTCAGACGGCCGACGGCTGGTCGATCGAACTGGGCCGACGCAGCCTGTCCGCCGCCGCGGTCGTGCTGGCGACGGGGGTCGAGGCGGCGATAGAGGGGGCCCCGGAGGCGACGCGGCGGCTGGTCGACGGCGTTCAGCCCATTCGCGGCCAGATCGGCGTGACCGGCGAGACTCTGGCGGATCATGTGGTGCGCGGTCCCGGCGCCTATGTGGCGCCGATGGCCGGCGGAACGGTGATCGGCGCGACGATGGAGCCGGGGCGTCGCGACGCCGCGCCGGACTGGACCGTGGGCGAAAGGCTGAGCCAGGCCGCCTGGCGCGTTCTGGGTCGGACGCCTGCGCCGCTGCACATCGACTGGCGTGTCGGGGTGCGAGGCGCGTCGGCAGACGGCCTGCCCATGGCGGGGCCCGCGCCGGACGGCAGGGCCCTGTTCCTGGCCCTGGCCCCCCGCCGCAACGGATGGCTGCTGGGGCCGATGGTCGGGACCGTGGTCGCCGATGCGATCAAGGGGCGAACGCCGCAAGCCTACGCCCACGCCCTCGATCCTCGGCGATTTCAGGCCGAAACCTAGTCCTCCATTGCGAAGCGGACGGTGAAGTTCACCGTCGCCCCATCCACCGGACGGCCGTCGACCGTGCGAGGGTTCATCCGGAAGGCGCGCGTCAGGCTGAGAGCCGCCCGACCGAAGCCTTGGCCGTTCGGAGTCTCGCCGGCGACGCGGCAGGCGGTCAGGCCGCCGTCGATGCGAACCAGGCAGGACAGGGTGGCCGCGCCCGAAACGCCGTCTTCGGCGGCCCGGCTGGGATAGGCCCGCGCCATCTGGGCGGACGAGGGGCGGCTGGCCCAGCTGGGGTTGTTGATGACGGAGACGGCGCGGACGGGGGTTTCGACCGTCGCGGTTCCGCCCTCGACCCCGCTGGGCGCCGTGCTGATGACAGGCAGGCCCGGTGAAGCCGTGACCGCCGACGGCTCGGGCGGAGTCAAGGCCACAGTCTCGACATCGGCCGGCGCAGGGTTGCGGGGCGGGTGGAGGGGCGTCGGCGGCGCTGCGACCTTCTGGACCGGTTCTGGCTCAGGCTTGCGCTCCGGCGGCGCCAGGCTGACGGTCACATGCGGCAGTTCGTCGATCACCGGCTCCGGCTTCAATTCGAACCGCTGGGTGTAGAGCGCCACGCCTATTCCGACATGGACCAGGATCGAAACCCCGATGGCGGCCGGCATCCAGCGCGGCATCGGTTTCTTGCGTTCCCCATAGTCGATGGGGTTGACGGCGCCGGGGCCTCCGGCGGCGCGGATCATCATATCGACACTCCCTCGTTCACCGCCCCCGCAGCGCCCGTAACCGAAAGTGAGCGCCCAGGTTGTGGCGGGATTGCGGCGGTGTTTCAGCGGTCGACGAAGGTCGAAAGCTTGACCTTACGGTTAAAGCCGGTCTTAACGATTAAGGGTTGGTTAACCATGTTCGACGAGGCTCCGCCTGTTATGGGCATCCGAGCGATTCCATCTTCGGGCGGCGTTGAGGCGGCGATTCAGCGCGCGTCCCAGGCGGTGGGCGTCGATTACGACTTCCTGGTCAAGACCGCCCGACGCGAGAGCGCGCTCAATCCTTCGGCCAAGGCGCCGACCTCATCGGCGGCGGGTCTCTTCCAATTCATCGAACAGACCTGGTTGGCCACCGTCAAACAGCACGGCGCCCAGCATGGGTACGGCCAGTACGCGGATCTGATCCACCGCGGCGCCGACGGGCGCTGGCGGGTCGAGGGTTCGGCCCGCAATGTGGTTCTGGACCTGCGGTTCGATCCGCATGCGGCCTCGACCATGGCGGCGGAGCTGACGGCGTCGAACGCCGCCTATCTGCGGGGCCGCACCGGCAAGGAGCCGGGCGCGGGCGACCTCTATGCGGCCCATTTTCTGGGACCGGCGGGTGCGGCCAGTCTGATGACGGCCATGGACCGCAACCCGGGCGGCAGCGCGGCGGCCCTGTTTCCCGAAGCGGCCCGCGCCAACCGCAGCATCTTCTACAAGGATGGGCGGCCGGCCACCGTGGCCGAAGTCTACGCCAATCTGCAACGCACGGCCGGGACCGGGGCGCCGGCGGCGGGCGTCGGCGATGAGCGGCCCGTGGCGCCGGAACTCAGCGACCGGGACCAGATGCTGGCGGCCCGCCTGGATCGCTTGAAGCAGGATCAGGGGCTCTTGGCCCTGTTGCTGGGGCAGGACGGATCGGCCGGCGGCGGCTTCGGCGGCGCCTTCTCGCCGGACGACGCCCAGGGCGCCTAAACAGGTTTTGCGCGGGCGGAAATTCTGCCGAAACGCCCCGATGGTAAACTGGGCGTTAAGCATGGCAGGATGATCGTATCGGGGACGCCCGATTCCCGAACGAGCCATCCATGACCGCCTATCGCGCCCGACTGACCGAGACGGATATCCAGCGCCTGATCAAGGCGACGGAGGACGACGACCGGGCGGAGGCGGCCTATAAGCTGTGCCGCAGCATGGATCGCGCCGATCTGGACGAACGGGACCGCGAAGCCGCCCAGAAGATTCTGCGCCTCCTGGCCAACGATGCAGCCGAACTGGTCCGGCGGGCCATGGCTGTGACCTTGAAGGCGTCGGATCTGCTTCCGATCGACGTGGCGCGTCGGCTCGCGGCCGATATCGACAGCATCGCCCTGCCGGTGATCAGCGCTTCTCCGGTCTTCAGCGACGAGGATCTTATTGAAATCGTCCGCGCCGGTTCGCCTGTGCGCCAGGTCGCGGTCGCCGGCCGGCCGCGCGTGTCGCGCGACGTCGCGGGCGTGCTGGCGGATGTCGGTTGCGAACAGGCCGTGAGAATGCTGGCGGCCAATGACAACGCCGATCTGTCGGAACAGGCCTTGGGCGTGATCGTGGACCGGTTCGCCGCCTCGCCCGAGGTGGTTACCGCTGTCGCCTATCGCCAGGTTCTGCCGCTGCATGTGACCGAGCGGCTGATCGCCCTGGCCAGCGAGACGGTGCGAGAGCATCTGGTCGCCCGGCATGCGGTGGCGCCCGAGACGGCGATCCGTCTGGCCCAGTATGCGCGCGAACGGGCGACCGTCGATCTGGTCGATCAGGCGGCTTCCAGTGCGGACATCGGCGCCTTCATGGCCCAGTTGAACCTTCGCAAGTCGCTCAACGCCTCCCTTCTGCTGCGCGCCCTGGCGCGCGGCCAGATGACGATGTTCGAACATGGTCTGGCGGAACTGGCCAACACGCCGCATCAGCGCGCCTGGCTGATGATCCATGACGCAGGTCCCCTGGGCTTGAAGGCGATCTATGACCGGGCCGGTCTGCCGCCGCGCCTGTTTCAGGCGTTCCGCGCCGGGGTGGACACCTGGCGGGCCCTGTCCTCCGAGGGGGCGGACACCTCCAGCGACCTGTTCCGCCAGCGCATGCTGGAGCGTTTCCTGACGCAGCGACCGAACGTGCTGCGTGAGGATCTGGCCTATCTCATGGAAAGGTTGGACCAGCCCCAGAGCCGCGGGTCGGCGGCGGCCGCCAGCGCCGCCTGACCGACGGCGCCCGGCTCAGGCCCCACTCGGTTCAGGCCGCGCGGTATTCGGCGACCTTGGCTTCCAGGGTCTCGGCCAGGGTGCGGCCGACAGGATGTTCGTCTGTCTTGATCTGGTCGCGCACCACGGCGCGGATGGCGTCGATATGGGCGTCCAGAAGCGTCATCGGCGCCTGCATCCGCTTGCCGGCGTCGTCCAGCAGCTTGCACAACGATCCGGCGATGCGCGTGACCAGCGGATATTCATAGGTCGTGCCCAAACCCTTCAGGTCGTGGGCGCGGAAATAGAGGTTTTCGGCCGTCTCGGGCGTATAGCCCTCTTCGCGAATCCGGGCCTGGGCGGCGTCCAGCTTGACGATCTCGTCCTTCAGCCACTGATCGAACTGAGCCGCCATGGCCTTCAGGGCTTCTTCGGCCCGCGCAACGGCGTCGGCGTTGATGCCGAAACCGCCGCCGACCTTCATGCGAAGGGCGTTGGGCGGACGAATGACGTGCGAAGGATCGCTCATGACGGGCTCCCGGAAGTTTGCGCGCACCCTAAGCGGCCGCTCTTAAGAAGCCGTGTAGGGGGCGCCCGTCAGTTGGTGAACTGTTCCGTCATCACCCGTTCGTCGAAGGATCGACCGGCGTCGAACAGCATGGTCAGGGCGACGTCGCGCCGCTCGCGCACCTCGACGCTGGCGACGCGCCGAACCTCGAAATTGTCGGCCGTGGCCGAAACGGGCCTCTTGTCCGGTTCCAGCACGTCGAAGCGCACCCGAGCCTCGTGGGACAAAAGAGCGCCGCGCCAGCGCCGGGGCCGGAAGGCGCTGATCGGCGTCAGCGCCAGGATGCGCGCGTCCAGCGGAATGATCGGCCCGTGGGCGGATAGATTGTAGGCGGTCGATCCGGCCGGCGTCGCCACCAGACAGCCGTCGCAGGACAGCTCCTCCAACCGAACCTTGCCGTCCACCGTGATTTTCAGCTTGGCGCTCTGTCGCGTCTGACGCAGCAGGGACACCTCATTGATGGCCAGGCCCGTATGCACCTCGCCCGCTTCGGTCCAGGCGTCCATCTGCAACGGATGGATGACCGTGCGTTCGGCGGCGACGATTCGGGCGATCAGATCGTCCTCGTCATAGTCGTTCATCAGAAAGCCGACCGAGCCCCGGTTCATGCCGTAGACGGGCGTCCGGCGGCGCAGATTGCCGTGCAGGGTCTCCAGCATCTGGCCGTCGCCGCCCAGGGCGACGATGACGTCCGCCTGTTCTTGCGGCACGGCGCCGTAGCGGGCGATCAGAGCCTGACGCGCGGCCTGGGCCTCTGGACGGTCGCTGGCGGCGAAGGCCAGGGCGGGAGCGGGCGGGATCTGGGTCACGGCCGAACGAGAGCCCCAGCTTGACCGCGAAGTCAAACGATCGCGGTGCGCTCCATGATCTGGCGAAAGGCGCGGGCGGCCGAACGGCTGTTCATCGGCGTCGCGCTCCATGCGCCCCCGCCGGGCCGTCCGTCGGTCAGTTTGCGGACTTCCGACAGCACATTGGCGAAGACCGCTCGATCCAGTCCGACTGCGGTGCAGGCCAGATAAAGCGGCTCCGCAGTAGACGAGTGGATGGCGGAGCGCACCTGAGCCGGCGTGAATCCTCCCAGTTGCACCAGGGCCTGTTCGAACAGGCTCAGACGCTGTTCGCGCAAGGCTCGGATCAATATGCCGGGCCGAAGTTGCCCGGCCGCCTGAAGCTTGTCGACCAGACGTTTTTCCATCTCTTGCCGCTCGCGATCGGCGTTGCGGCCGGCGGGTTGCAACGGCCGCCAAGTGGGGGAATGCACCGCCTTGGCCGCCGCCTCCCGCACCGCCGCGTTCAGGCGGGCGTCGTCGATCTTGAACCGCTCGCCGATGGACTGCCGCAGGGCCTGTCCGACCCATTGGTACAGATCATGGGCGAGATCTGCGTTCAGGCGGGGGTGACGGGTCAGGGGCGCGCGAAGACCGGCGATACGGCGGGAATGTTCGATCAGACGACGCATGGCCGCATCGCTGATGTCGGCGGTCCGGTTCGACGCCAGGGCCGTCATGGTCACGGGATCGGCCTGATCCACGATCGCCTCTACGACCCCATGAGACAGGTGCGGCCGCCGCGCCACGGCGATCTGATGCTCCAGCGTGGTCTCCAGCAGGATCCGGATCAGGTCCGCGTCCTGCAACAGGGGGCTGGCGGCGATGACCGGCGCCGCGATCTCGATCTCGTCCAGCGCCAGCATGTTGATCAGAGCCGGCGGGGCCCAATCCGCTGCGGCGAGGCGTTCGGACAGCAGGCGGCGAATATCCCGCTCGGCCTGGGCGGCCAGGGTCAGGAAGATTTCCGCCAAGGCGGGCGCCAGGGCGGTGTTCGGCGGCGCGGCTTCGCACAGGGCGACCACGCCCAGCAACAGTCGCCGACGGTCGTCCGGCGCCTTGCTGCGCGCCAGGTCGATCAAATCCAAAGCGGGTTCGCGCGCGGGCGACGGCGATCTGAGCTGGGCGACAGCGGACAAGGCGGCGGCTCCGACGCGGGAAGGTACCGCTTGCAACTGTGACGCCTGGTCATGAAGACGCGGTTAATGAAATCTGAAGTGCGGCGGTTAATGCGCGTGTCGTTCGGGCTCGACTTGACGGACGCAGGCTGCGGAGGGACGGTTGGGCAAGGCCCGTCAGAGGCCCGCCCTAGGATAGGAGACCCCAATGGCCGACGACGCCGTCCTCAGTCTGAAATCTCGCGTCTCCGAGGCGGAATGGCGCACCCGGGTGGAGTTGGCCGCCCTCTATCGGCTGGTCGCCCTCCACGGTTGGGACGACATGATCTTCACCCACATTTCGGCGCGCGTTCCGGGGGCGGAGCATCATTTCCTGATCAATCCCTACGGCTACTATTTCGACGAGATCACCGCCTCATCCCTGGTGAAGGTCGATCTGGACGGCAACATCGTTCAGGAGACCGCCGACTTCATCAATCCGGCGGGCTTCACCATCCATTCCGCAGTCCATGCGGCGCGGGAAGACGCAAAGTTCGTGATCCATCTCCATACGGTGAACGGGGTCGGGGTGGCGGCCCAGCAAGGCGGTTTGTTGCCGATCAGCCAAAACGCCTGTTTACTACAGCATCAGGTTGCGTATCATGGATACGAGGGGTTGGCCCTGAACCATGACGAGCGCGAACGTCTGGTCGCCGATCTGGGGGACAAGCCGCTGATGCTGTTGAGAAATCACGGCACGCTTGCGGTCGGGGAAACGGCGGCTCAGGCATGGATCGGCATCTTCTTCCTGGAAAGAGCCTGCGCCCAGCAGGTCGCCGCCCTGTCAGCGGGGCCGGATCAGGTCTTGATCGCGCCCGATCAGGCCCAGGCGGAGACCAAGGCGCAGGGCCGGGGGATCGGCTTCGTCGCCGCCCTGGCCTGGCCCGGGGCGCTGCGGCAGCTGGATCGCAAGTCGCCCGGCTACGACGCCTGACCGCAGCGGCGGCGGGTCTGGCGCTCGCCTGGCCTGCCTTGGCGCAGGCGGGAGCCTGGAACCCGCCGAAGGGCCAGGGGCAGGCGATCATCAAGTATGAAAACCAGCGGGGCGATACGGGCTTCGATCCTTCAGGTGAGGAGGTTCCCCTGCCGGCCCAGCGCCGTGATGCGGCCCTGGGCCTGTTCGCCGAATATGGAGTAGGCGACGCCCTGGCGATTCGGTTGAAGGCGGATTGGCAGGACGGAGAAGACGCCTTCGTCGATTATCAGGGGCGCGGCCCGGTGGAAATCGGCGCTTCTTGGCAGGTTTGGCGAGACGACGGCGGCGCCGTCTCCGTCTACGGCGGCTACGCCTGGGCGGGGGAGGGGCGCAATGCGGGCTATGCGGCGCCGGGAGTCGGCGAACATGATTGGGAGGCGCGGGTGTCGGCGGCGTGGTCCCTGGGCGAAATGGGCGGGCGATGGGGGATGGACCAGTCCTTCGTCGAACTTCAGGTCGCGCGTCGTCTCCGCGACGATCTGCCCAATGAGACCCGGATCGACGCCACCATCGGGGCGCGGTTCGACGCACGATGGCTGATCCTGGGGCAAGCCTTCGCAGGCGCGGCGGACGGCGGCGCGCGCTGGCTGTCGCTCGAAGGTTCCCTCGTCAGGGATATTGGCGACTGGAGCCTTCAGGCGGGCTGGCGCCAGACTGTCACGGGGCGCGAGGCGGCCGTGGTTCATGGACCGGTTGTGGCGATCTGGCGCAGGTTTTGACGAAAACCGCGCGACGGAATTCGCCGTAAGTCACGTTACGGATAGGTAAGGTTGCGCGCCCGAGAGAAGACGCTAAGCGTGCACGTCCTCTGAATTGAAAGTCTGTTGCGTGATCAAACGCCACTTCTTCCTCGTCGCCGCAGCGATCCTGCTGGGGCTGATGGTTCTCGCCGCCGTGCTGAAGCTGGCCTTCGCTGAAGACGAGGGGGCGGGCGGCCCCGGCGGCGGCGGTCGTCGCGGCGGCCAGCAGGTGTCCGAGGCGGTCGTCGCGCAGAAGCCCTTCTCCGACCAGATCCGCGTCCTGGGCGTGGCGCGCGGCCAGAGGTCGGTGAACATCACCTCCTCCACGACCGAACTGATCACGCGGGTCCTGTTCACGGATGGCCAGAGAGTCTCGGCCGGGGCGCCCCTGGTCGAACTTCAGGCCCGCGAAGAGGATGCAGCCATCATCGAGGCGCGCGCCAATGTCGCCCAGGCGCAACGCGAATACGACCGCTATAAGGCCCTGGCGGACCGCGGGGTCGCCCCTCAGGTCTTGCTGGAACAGGCCGAAACCGCCCTGGAGACGGCGCAGGCGTCCCTGCAGGCGGCTCAGGCCCGACGCGGCGACCGGGTGATCCGCGCCCCCTTCGCCGGGACCCTGGGCCTGACCACGGTGACGCCCGGCACCCTGGTCAATCCGGGCGCCGTGATTGCGACCCTGGACGATGTCTCGACCATTCGCGTCGATTTTCCTCTGCCCGAACGGTACCTGAACCTGCTGCGGCCGGGGACGCCGATCACCGCGACCGCTGACGCCTATGGCGACGCGCCGTTCCAGGGCCGGATCGCCCTGATCGACACCCGCGTCAATGAGACGACCCGCGCGGCCACTGCCCGGGCCGAATTCCCCAATCCCGGCGGCCGCATTCGCCCAGGCATGCTGCTGAGGGTCTCGGTCCAACAGGGACAGCGGCAGTCCGCCGCAGTTCCCGAGGCCGCCGTTCAATATGAGGGCTCGGGCGCCTTCGTCTATCGGATCGCCCCCGGCGCCGAAGGTTCGACCGCCCAGAGGGTCGAGGTCGAGACTGGGGCCGTCGAGAACGGTTTTGTTGAAATCCTGTCCGGCCTGGAGGTCGGCGATCGGATCATCGGTTCGGGTCTGAACCGCATTCAGCCGGGCGCCGCCGTCAGCGTCGCCGGCGCGCGTCGTCAGGCCGCCGCCAAATGATGCTCTCTGATGTCTCGGTGCGGCGGCCCGTATTCGCGGCCGTCGCAGCCATCGTCCTGTGCGTGATCGGCCTTGCGGCCTTCTTCTTCCTGCCGGTTCGCGAACTGCCGGACGTGGATCCCCCGATCGTCTCGATCAACACCAGCTACGCCGGGGCTTCGGCCGAGGTGATCGAGAGCCGGATCACCGAGCCGATCGAACAGCAGATCGCCGGGATCCAGGGTGTCGAACGGATCAACTCGACCAGTCGGGACGGCCGGTCGAACGTCAACATCGAGTTCTCCCTGGACCGCAATATCGACGATGCGGCCAATGACGTGCGCGACCGCGTCAGCCGGGTGGTCGGCGCCCTGCCGGATCAGGCGGATCCGCCGGAGGTGGCCAAGGCCGATTCCGACAGCCAGCCCATCATCATCGTCTTCCTGCGCTCGACCACGATGAACCGGTTGCAGCTGACCGACTACGCCGATCGCTATCTGGTGGATCGGATGGCGACCGTGCCCGGCGTGGCCCAGGTCAACATCTATGGCGAGCAGCGCTATTCGATGCGGATATGGCTGGACCCCGCCGCCCTGGCCGCGCGCGGTCTCACTGTCACCGACGTCGAGACCGCCCTGACCAGCCAGAACGTCGAACTGCCCGCCGGGTCGCTGGAGTCGACCGCCAAGAACTACACCGTGCGCGTGGCCCGCAACTACGCTCTGCCGGAAGACTTCCGCCAGCTGCCGATCGGAACGCGCGGCTCGGCCTCCACCTCGGCCTCGGTCGCCACGGGAACCGGCAGCGGCTCGTCGGCCATCATTCAGGGCCAGCCGACCTATGTCACCCGCCTGGGCGACGTCGCGCGTGTGGAAGAGG
This sequence comes from Brevundimonas sp. GW456-12-10-14-LB3, assembly GCF_059424365.1. Taxonomy (NCBI): domain Bacteria; kingdom Pseudomonadati; phylum Pseudomonadota; class Alphaproteobacteria; order Caulobacterales; family Caulobacteraceae; genus Brevundimonas; species Brevundimonas sp. GW456-12-10-14-LB3. The sequence continues at coordinate 86,018 of NZ_JBWKZJ010000008.1, read as the reverse complement.
CGCCGGAAGAGGACCGGCGCCTTTTCCGCGGCAACAGCATGGATCAGATCGGCCTGGCCGTGACCCGTCAGGCCCAGTCGAACGACCTGGCCATTTCCGACGGCGTGCGCAAGATGATCGACGAGATCCGGCCCAGCCTGCCGCCCGGCGTAACGCTGGAGATCGGTTCGGACAATTCGGTCTTCACCTCTCACGCCATCGACGAGGTCTGGATCACCATCGGCATCTCCATGGCCCTGGTGGCCCTGGTCAACTTCATCTTCCTGGGCAGTCTGCGGGCCGCCCTGATCCCATCCATCGTGGCCCCCATCTGTCTGCTGGCGACCTTCATCGTCCTGGCGCCCCTGGGGTTCTCGCTGAACCTTCTGACCCTGCTGGCCCTGGTGCTGGCGATCGGCCTGGTCGTGGACGACGCCATTGTGGTGGTCGAGAACATCCAGCGGCGGCTGGATCATGGGGAGCCGCCTCTGGTCGCGGCCGAACGCGGCGCGCGCCAAGTCTTCTTCGCCGTTGTGGCGACGACGGTGGTGCTGCTGTCCGTCTTCGCCCCCCTGCTGTTCCTGCCCGGCTATGTCGGGCGGCTGTTCGTCGAACTGGCGGCGGCGATTGCGGCCGCCGTGGCCTTCTCGGCCTTCCTGGCCTTGAGCCTGTCGCCGATGCTGGCCTCCAAGATCCTCAAGCCGGCCGAAGGCGGCGGCTGGCTGGCGCGCCGGGTCGACTGGGGCATGGACCGGCTGAAAACCTCCTACGGCCGTTCACTGGAGATGCTGCTGGGGCGGCGCGCGGCGGTGATCGGCGTCGGCGTCCTGATCGCCCTGGTCGCGGCCGGGGCGGCCGGCATTTTTCTGGCCCTGCCCAACGAACTGGTGCCGGATGAAGACCGGGGCCGCGTCTCGGTCCGCGTCGCCGGGCCGGAAGGCGCGGGCTTCGACTACACGCGAAAGATCATGATGGGTCTGGAGCCCCTGCTGGCCGACTACAAGGCCAGCGGCGAGGCCGATTCCTATCTGATCTCGGCGCCGGGGTTCGGCGGGGGCAGTTTCAACTCCGGCAATGGGGTGCTGGTCCTGTCGGACTGGTCCAAGCGCGAGCGGTCGGCGGCCGAGATCGCCCAGGAGCTGAACCGCAAGCTGCGCGGCCAGACGGACGCCCAGGTCAACGCCTCGACGCCGGGCGCCTTCCAGCGCGGCGGGGGCAATTCCAACTCCATCGAATTGATCGCCACCGGCACCGACTATCAGCAGATCTACAACTGGCTTCAGCCCCTGTTGGCCGCGGCCCAGAACAATCCGGGCTTCTCGCGGCCGCGCCTGAACTATGAGCCCAACTCGCCGCGCCTGCTGGTGGACGTCGATCCGCAGAAGGCGGCGGCCCTGGGCGTATCCTCGCAATCGATCGGCCGCACCCTGGAGACCATGTTCGGCTCACGCCGGGCCACCACCTATATCAAGGGCGGCCAGGAGTATGACGTCATCCTGCAAACGGAACGTCAGAACCGGCGTGAAGTCTCTGACCTGGAAGCGCTTTATGTGCCGACCGGTTCTGGGCAGCTGGTGCCGCTGGCGGCGGTGGTGACGACCCAGACCTCGGGCGACACGCCTGATCGTCGCCGGCTGGATCGCCAGCGGGCCATCACCCTCCAGGCCGATCTGAACCCCGGCACGACGATCGACGATGCGGTTCAGTTCCTGCGCGCCGAAGCCGCCAAACAGCCCCAGGGCGGGGTGGTGGTCCAGTGGGGCGGGGCCGCGCGCGATCAGCAGGAGGCGGGCGGCGCCGTCCTGGCCGCCTTCGGCCTGGCGCTTCTGCTGGTCTTCCTGGTTCTGGCGGCCCAGTTCGAAAGCTGGATCACCCCGGCGGTCATCATGCTGACCGTGCCCCTGGCGGCGGCGGGCGGTCTGTTCGGCCTGTTGATGGCCGGGTCCAGTCTGAACATCTACAGCCAGATCGGCCTGATCATCCTGATCGGGGTGGCGGCCAAGAACGGCATTCTGATCGTGGAATTCGCCAATCAGCTGCGCGATCAGGGCCGGTCGATCCGGGAGGCGATCATCGAATCCTCCTCCCTGCGCCTGCGCCCCATCATCATGACCTCCATCGCCACCGCCTTCGGCGCCCTGCCCTTGGTGCTGTGGCAGGGGGCGGGAGCCGGCAGCCGTCAGACGATCGGCGTCGTCATCTTCACCGGCGCCATCTTCGCCACCGTCCTGACCCTGTTCGTCGTGCCGGTGATCTACGGCCTACTGGCTCGCTTCACCAAATCGCCCGAATGGACCGCTCGCAAGATCGAGGAGTGGGAGGCCCAGGAACTGCGTGAGGGCGGACCCAAGCCGATCGCCGAAGGCTGACGCCTCAGGAGGCGGGGGACGTCGAGGCCGCAGGGCGGTAGCCCGTCTCCACCTTCAGGAAGGCGATCACGTCGCGCCGGTCCTTGGCGTCGGGCAGGCCGGCGAAGGTCATCTTGTTGCCGGGCAGGAAGCCGCGCGGATTCTGCAGCCAGCGGTCCAGCGCCTGGGCGTCCCAGACGAAATCGGCCGTCCGCAGGGTGTTGGAATAGTTGTAGCGCGGCCGCTCCCCCGCCTTGCGCCCGAACACGCCGTACAGATTCGGCCCCGCCATGTCCGGCCCGTCCCGGCCGATGGTGTGGCAGGCGCGGCAACGCGCGAAGACGCGACGTCCATTGTCCAGGTCTCCCGTATTGTAAGGGGCGGGAAGGGCGGCGAGCAGATCGGCCTTCTCCGTCTCCGTCAGGGCGGGCGGGGCCTTGGATTGAGGCGCACCGCCCTGATCTCCGTTCGGACCGCAGGCCGTGAGCGTCAAAACAAGGGGGACGGCGGCGAGGGTGAGGTGACGCATCGCAGGCTCCGATTTTGCAGCAGGTTAGGCCGCCGGATAGGGCAAATGTCCAGCGCGGCAATTGGTCAAGGTGTCCCGCTGGACGGACGGGGGGCGCACCTGATAATCACTGTCAAAGAAGATGCGCGACCCCTGGTGCGGTCGCCCGCCCGTGTGAGCCTAGATTTGACCGATACGATAAAGCTGAGCCAAGCCCGACGCGGCGACCGCGGCGTCATTGTCCAGGTGGGCGGCCATTGTCACCATAAGGAGCATGAGGTCGAGTTGGAGCGCCGCCTGCTCGAACTGGGCTTCGTCGAGGGCGCCGAGGTCGAGCTGCTGCACGAAGGCCTGTTCGGGCGCGACCCGATCGCGCTGAAGGTGGACGACATGCGCGTGGCCCTACGTCGGCGTGAGGCCGCCAGCCTGATCATCCGTCGGGTCGCCGCCTGATGGACATGGCCCTGAAGACCGCCCGTGTCGCCCTGGTCGGCAATCCGAACAGCGGCAAGACCGCCTTGTTCAACGCCCTCACCGGCGCGCACCAGAAGGTCGCCAACTACGCCGGCGTCACGGTTGAGCGGAAGGAGGGGCTGATCCGAGCCGCCTCCGGCCGGACGATGTCGGTGCTGGACCTGCCGGGCACCTACTCGCTGCGGGCCCGCAGCCCCGATGAGGAAGTGACCCGCGACGCCGTCCTTGGCCGTCTTGCCGGAGAGACCCCGCCGGATGTGGTGGTCTGCGTCGCCGACGCCACCAATCTGCGTCTGGTTCTGCGCCTGATCCTGGAGTTGAGGGCCGTCGGCCGGCCCATGGTCCTGGCGCTGAACATGTACGACATCGCCCAGCGCCAGGGGCTGCGCATCGACCTGGAGACCCTGTCCGCCGAACTGGGCGTGCCGATCATCACCACGGTGGCCACCCGCAAGCGCGGGATCGAGGACCTGATCGCGGCTGTCGAGGCGAAGGTCGAGGCGGCGGCGGTCGAGGGCGAAAACCGGTGGAGCAGCCCGGATTCCGCCGCCCTGCGCCATGCGGCCCGCGAAGCCGAGCGGATCATGAAGGCTTGCGTGCGCCCGCCCGAGCGGCCCGACACCCTGACCGGGAAGATCGACTCGGTTCTGCTGCATCCGGTCGCGGGGATGGCGATCCTGTTCGTCCTCCTCTTTGTGATGTTCCAGGCCGTCTTCAGCTGGGCGGCGCCCCTGATGGACGGCATCGAGGGCGGAATCGGCTGGATCGGCGGCCTGGTCGCGGCCCTCATCCCTGACCAGGGCGCGGGCGGACTGATCCAGAGCCTGATCGTCGATGGGATCATATCCGGCGTCGGCAGCGTGCTGGTCTTCCTGCCGCAGATCCTGATCCTGTTCCTGTTCATCATCGCCTTGGAAGACTTCGGCTATATGGCCCGCGCCGCCTTTCTGATGGACAAGATCATGGGCGGCGCCGGCCTGCACGGGCGGGCCTTCATCCCCCTCTTGAGTAGTTTCGCCTGCGCCATACCCGGCATCATGGCCGCGCGGGTGATCGACTCGCGCCGCGACCGGCTGACCACCATACTGGTCGCGCCCCTGATGACCTGCTCGGCCCGGATTCCCGTCTATACGCTGATCATCGCGGCCTTCATTCCCAGCCGGACCGTCTGGGGCGTCGTCAATCTGCAGGGACTGGTGATGTTCGGCCTCTACGCCGCAGGGATCGTCAGCGCCCTGATCGTGTCGCTTCTGATCCGCAAGGTGTTCTGGCGCGGCGCGGTCGAGCCCTTCATGATGGAGCTGCCCACCTATCGGTTGCCGGACCCCAAGAGCGTCGCCTTCAACCTTTGGCTACGCGCAAAGATCTTCATCAATCGCGCAGGCCGGATCATCTTGCCGCTGGTCATTCTGCTGTGGGTTCTGGCGACCTTCCCCTATCCGCCCGAGAACGCGACCCTGCCGGCCATCGACTATTCGTTCGCCGGCATGATCGGCCGGGCGCTGGAGCCGATCTTCGCCCCCATCGGCTTCAACTGGCAGATGGTCATCGCCCTGATCCCCGGCATGGCGGCGCGTGAAGTGGCGGTCGCGGCGCTCGGCACCACCTACGCCATCGCCGATGCGGAGAATGCGACCGGCCTTCTGGCCTCGACCCTGTCGGCCCAGTGGTCCCTGGCGACGGCCCTGTCCTTCCTGGCCTGGTACATCTTCGCGCCCCAGTGCGTCGCCACCCTGGGTGTGGTCAAGCGCGAAACCAACTCGACCAAATGGACCTGGATCATGATCGGCTACATGTTCGGACTGGCCTATCTGGCCTCCTTCGTGACCTATCATGTGGCGGTGGCCCTCGGAGGCGGCTAAGCGGGGGTGGTTCTTCACCGTCCGGACCCAGAGATGAGCCCTGTCCTCGCCGCCGTCGTCCTGGGCCTTCTAGGTCTGATCATCGGCAGTTTCCTGGCGGCCGTGAGTGTCCGCCTGCCGCGTGACGAGGACATCGTACTCGCCCGGTCGCGGTGCATGGGGTGCGACCAGATTCTGAGGCCGTGGGAACTCGTCCCCCTGTTCAGTTGGGTCGTGTTGCGCGCCCGCTGCGCCCGGTGCGCCGCGCCCATTTCTCCACGGTATCCTTTGATCGAGCTGGCGGCGGCCGCAATCGGCGTCTGGACGGGTCTCTGGGCCGGCCTCAACGGCGGATCGATCCTGATGACGGCGGCGACCGCGATCCTGGGATGGCAGCTGCTGCTGATCGCGATCGTCGACGGCGAGAACTTCTGGCTTCCCGACATCCTGACCTGGCCGCTGGCGGCGACGGGACTGATCGCGGCGGCGCTGTCGGGATGGGACCAGGCGATCGCCCATCTGATCGGCGCGATCGTCGGGTTCGGGGGGCTGTGGCTGGTCGCCTGGCTGTACAAGCGGGTCCGGGGACGAGACGGGCTGGGGGGCGGCGATCCCTTCCTCTTTGCGGGCGCCGGGGCCTGGGTCGGATGGATCGGCCTGCCCAGCGTTCTTCTCTGGGCCTCGGCGGCGGGCCTCAGCCTGGTGTTCGGCCTGCTGGTGGTGCGCCGCTCGGTCAGCGCGACGGACAAACTGCCCTTCGGCGTCTTTCTGGCCGTCGGAATCTGGCTGACCTGGCTTTACGGGCCGCTGGGGCTTTAGCGGCCGGTGGTCAGTTTGACGATGATGATGGCCGCCGTGTCCAGAATGGCCTCGGGCGTGTCGGCGCGGCGCAGCAGGTCGAAGCTGGCGGCGGTGGATTCGGCGATGGAGGCGATCTGGTAGGAGGCCAGTCGGGGATTGTAATCCTTGGGATGGAGGCCCGCCGCATGGGCCTGGGCCACCCGCCGTTCGATCGCCAGATGCAGGCGGCGCAGGCGGCGCACGCGGCTTTCGACAAAGGCCGCCTCGCCGTTGTCGGCCAACATATGCTCGACCCTCAAAACCTGTCCGTGATCGCGCCAGACCGCCATCACGTCCAGAATGAAGGCGCGGCCGATGGCGAAGGCCCTGTCGCCGGGCCAGTCCGTCTGGAAATGCGCGGCCAAACCCTGGAAATCGGCCGCCGCCGCTTCACACAGGGCCAGAACCGGTTCCTCGACCGACTTGAAATAGGTGTAGAAATTCGAAGGCGAGACGCCGGCGGCCGAAGCCACGTCCGCCACGCGAATCTCGCCGTAGTGCCGCGCGTTGAGCAGCGTCCGCGTGGCGTCCAACAGGGCCTGACGGGTCCGGCCGCCCCGCGCGCCGATCTTGTGCCCCAGCTTGTTGGTCGTGTCGCCCATATCCCCAATGGTCGAAAAGAGGTGCTATGCGGCGGCGGCCCCGAGGGCGGCGCCGACCGTGACGACACGGCCCGCATAATCGATACGGCGCAGCCTAGCCGACCGACTCGCAAAAGGCCAATGCCGGGAAGGTTTCGACCTCAGTCAAACGGCAGGATGAAGACGCCGTCGTATCCGGCGCCGGCGTCCTGGCGGGGCAGGGCCACGAATTCCCGCCCGGCGCTGGACAGGACCTCCCGCACCAGTTGATCGAAGGCGGCGGCGTCATCCCGTTCAGACTTCAAGATGGCGAAGCCTTCTTCTGTCGGTTCGACCCGGTACCCCGCGCCCTGCTTCAACTCTGTCAGCGACAAACCCATCGAACGCGTGGCTCCCCTATCCAGGATGCCTTCGCACAACCCTGATGTGTCGTAAACAACATGGGTTGGTTCGATACGGAAGAAGGGCCGTCCGACGGACGGCCCTTCGATGATCCCGAACAGAGATCCTTGAAAGGTGCATCAGCTGCGGACGGGCGCGCGCACGCCGGCTTCCGCTCGGGCCTCATCGGTCTTCAAGGCGGCGAGGAAGGGCATGATCTGCCAAAGGGCGGACAGGCCGACCAGCACATAGACGATGCGGGACAGGGCCGAGCCGTCGCCGAAGAGGGCGGCGACCAGATCGAAGTCGAAGGCGCCGACCAGACCCCAGTTGAGGCCGCCGACGATGACGAGGAGGAGGGTGACGAGGTTGAGGATTTTCATGAGCTTTCTCCGTGATTGTAAGGAAAGAAGCTTCGACCGGTCAGGCCGTTCCATCCTCGCCCTGTCCGCGTCGCCTCTGGCGGAAACCGGACAGACCGCAACCCTTGCGGTCGTCATTGTCCATTTGCCGACACGGGGCAACGCGGCCGCGCGGCGCCCATTGAGGCGGGGACGCCGACATTGGCGGTCCGGGATTCTCGCGCTTGCCGCCCTTCGACCCCACACCCCTCGTTCAGAACATAGAGAGCCTGTTTCGCCGGCTCCGCCTCGTGGGCGTTCTCGGCGGAGCGGCCGTTCTGGCGACCCTGTCCGCCCTGGCGATCCTGCGCTAATCGAGCGGCGGCAGAGGATCGTCCGGCGGGCCGGCCGCCACCCGGACTTCATAGATCGGCGGTCCCGCGTCGTGGAACAGGACGAGCGTGAACGCCGTCTGGTGTACCCCTTTCAGCGCATGGTCGCGGATCAGGTCGCCCACAGCCAGCAACGCTTCGCATCGGGCCGCGTTGTCATCCCCAGCCATAAGCTGAAGACGCTCCTCCATGCCGGCGACGCCGATTTTCAGGCGGTATTTCCTCATGGAGCCTATACGTGAGAGGCGGGGCTTGGATGTCGTTTAGCTCCATTTGTTCAATGCTGGACGTTCTCGTCCAGAAGTTCGAACGTCGTGACGATCTGTCGCCGGCTCAGAGGCGGGCCATTCTTCGACTGCCCGTCGAGCGTCTCCAGGCGAGCGCCGGGGAAACGATCGTGCGCGAGGAGCGGCGTCAAACCTCGAGCCTGCTGCTGCTGTCCGGTTACGCCGGACGGGTCGCCTTTGTTGGGGATGGCGGGCGGCAGTTCACCCAGATCGGCCTGCCCGGCGACTTTCTGGACCTGCACAGCCTGGTCATGAAGCGGATGGAAAACGGCGTCATGGCCATTTCCGACTGCGAATTAGCGGCCATCCCCCATTCCGCTCTTCGCCGACTGACCGCGCGCGATCCCCATCTGGCGCGAATGTTCTGGCTGGAAACGGTGGTGGATGCGGCCATCCACCGGGTCTGGCTGGTCGGCATGGGACGTCAGGACGCCCAGGCGCGCATGGCCCACTTCTTCTGCGAGATATTCACCCGGCTGGAGCCGGTGGGGCGAACCGCCGAAGGGAGCTTCGACTTTCCCCTTAACCAGAATGATCTGGCCGATGTTCTGGGCCTGTCGTCCGTTCATGTGAACCGAACCCTGATGGCGCTGAGGGCGGCCGATCTCCTCGACGTGCGCGACGGCCGCGCCGTCATCAAGGATTGGGACGGCCTGAGCCGCGTCGCAGAGTTCGACCCCCAATATCTGCGTCTCTGGAAGGAGGCGGTTTGAGCCTCAGGCGCCCGAGCCCGGCTCCGCCATCTTGCGATGCCTTTCGGCCAGGACGGTCTGGGGGGTGATCGCCGCCATCGCCGCCTGGACCTTGTTGCCGAGACCCGCCACCACGTCGCCGTCGCCTCGCTTCATCGCCGCATAGCCCGCCTTTGCGACATCCTCCGGGTTGGCCTTGTCGCCCTGGGCGACCTTGGTGTCCATCATGTCGGCGCGCTCGAAGAATCGGGTGTCGGTCGGGCCGGGCATCAGGACGGTGACCGACACCCCTGAGTCCTTCAGCTCATTGCGAAGGGCCAGGGAGAAGCTGTCCACGAAGGCCTTCGAACCATTGTAAACAGCCTGAAAACTGCCCGGCATCAGGCCGGCGATCGAGCCGGTGAACAGGATGCGGCCTTGGCCGCGCGCCCGCATGGTTCTGCCGATCAGATGGACCAGACGCACCGTCCCGGTGATGTTGGTGTTGATTACATGAAGGATCTCATCGAACGGCTGGTCCAGAAAGGCCCGGCCCAACCCGTGACCGGCGTTGGCGGCCAGGGCGTCGATCGGGCGCTCGCCGATCAGCTCTCTCAAGGACTGCACCCCCTCTTCAGAGGCCAGGTCGACCTGAAGGGCCTCGACATGGGCGCCCAATCCCTCAAGCGCCTGCATCGCCTCAGCCAATGGGGTGTCGGCGGCGATGACCAGGTCGTAGCCGTCCTGGGCGAACAGCTTGGCCAAGGCGTAGCCGATGCCCGATGAGGCCCCGGTGACCACGGCCAGCGGCCGAACGGTTTCTGCAGCGGTTTGATCCAGGGCGTCGGTCATTGATGAACTCCGGCTTTTCAGCCTGACCAACTCACGCCTGGGCCCTGTGTTCCGTCCAAGACTCGACGGAACGAAGCCGGCGCCGCTCGGTTCACCACGTTCAGCCGATCGGAGCTAAGTCCATGTCTTATAGTGACGTTTCAACCGACGCCGACGTCGGATCGACCGCCTTCCTTGAAGAGGATCGGCAAGAGGGCGACCATGACTCTTCAAGTCTGCGTGCGGCCCTGATCAACCGGCCGAGGCAGGAACTCTATGACTACTGGCGGGAGTTTCGAAACCTGCCCAGCTTCATGGAGAATGTGAAGGCCGTCGAAATTCTGGACGGGCGTCGCTCGCAATGGACCATAGCCGGCCCCGCCGGCGCCGACTTCGACCTGGTCTGCGAAATCACCGAGGATCGCCCTGGCGAGCGGATCGCCTGGACCTCTTCCGAGGGCTCCGACGTCGATCACGAGGGCTGGGTCGATTTCAAGGACAACCCCTTCGGCCGCGGCACGGAGGTCCGGGTCTTCATCAGCTATGATCCGCCTGCGGGGGTGGTGGGCAAGGTGGTCGCCAAGGTGATGCAGCGCGAGCCGCGGGTTCAGGCCCGGCGCGAGCTTCGCCGCTTCAAACAGCTGATGGAGACGGGGGAGGTTTCGACCTCCAAGGCGCCCGAGGCGGCGCCCCGCGCCTCGCGCCACCTCTGATCCTTTTCCCTCGAACCAAGGAGCCCCAATGCGCGCCCTCACATGGCACGGAAAACACAATGTCCAGGTGGATACGGTCCCTGACCCCCAGATCGTCAATCCCAGGGACGCCATCATCAAGATCACGGCGACCGCCATCTGCGGCTCGGACCTGCACCTCTACGACAGCATGATCCCCGGCATGTCCAACGGAGACATCCTGGGACATGAGTTCATGGGGGAGGTGGTGGAGGTCGGCCGAGGCAACACCAGCCTGAAGAAGGGCGATCGCGTCGTTGTTCCCTTCGTCATCGCCTGCGGCCAGTGCTTCTTCTGCGAACGGTCGATGCCGGCCGCCTGCGACAATTCCAATCCCGCCGACAAGGCCGACGCCACCGAGATCGCCTACGGCCATTCCGTCGCCGGCCTGTTCGGCTATTCGCACCTGACCGGCGGCTTCGCCGGGGGGCAGGCCGAATATGCGCGCGTGCCCTATTCCGACTACGGCCCGATCAAGATTCCCGACGGGATCGAAGACGAGAGGGTCCTGTTTCTGTCCGACATCTATCCCACCGGCTGGATGGCGGCGGAGAACGCCCAGATCCAGCCCGGCGACACCGTCGCGGTCTGGGGCTGTGGACCGGTCGGTCTGTTCGCCATCAAGAGCGCGATCCTTCAGGGCGCCGGCCGGGTGATCGCCATCGACCGTCACCCGAACCGATTGGCCCTCGCCAAGGCCAATGGCGCAGAGGTGCTGAACTATCACGAAGTCAAGGTGCGTGAGGCTCTGTTGGAGATGACGGCCGGCCTGGGCCCCGACAGCTGCATCGACGCCGTCGGCATGGAGAGTCACGGCTTCTCGCCAGACAATATCGTCGATGCGATCAAACAAGAGACCCGACTGGGGACGGACCGCCCCCACGTGCTGCGCGAAACCATCATGGCGGTGCGCAAGGGCGGAACGGTGTCGGTCCCAGGCGTTTACGGCGGGGTGGCGGACAAATGGCCTGTGGGCGCCTTCATGGAGAAGGGGCTGACGCTGAAGACCGGCCAGACCCATGTTCAGCGCTATCTGCCGCAACTGCTGCAACTGGTGCTGGACGGCAAGATCGACACCACCGACCTGATCAGCCATCGCCTGCCGCTGGAACAGGCCCCTGAAGGCTACAAGAACTTCAAGGAAAACCAGAACGAATGGACCAAGGTGGTCCTGAAGCCGCACTGAGGCTTCAGCAGCCGCAGGCGAAGCGATGAAGGCGCGCGGGGTCGGTGACGATCATCCGACCCCGCGACAGCTTCAGGGCGCCGTCCCTCTCCAGGGCCTTAACGGCCGCATTGACGCTGGTGCGTTGGACGCCCATGGCCTGGGCCAGGATGGACTGGGTGGTGCGCAGTTCAGGGCCCGAAGTCTCGTACAGACGGCGAATCCAATTGGCAGTGCGGTGGGGCACCTGGTGGACGGCGTTGCAGGCCGCCTCGGCCTGCACCCGCGACAGACGGTCCAAGGCATGGCGGGCGAAAACGTGTTCGACCCAGGCCTGCCCCATCAGGTCCGACAGATCGGCGGCCGGCGCCTCGATCCAGTGGGTGTCGATCAGAGGCAGAAAACGCACGGGATAGAAGGCGGAGGCCAACGAGGCTTCCCAACCGAACATCGCGCCTCGGCCATGAAGGCCGACGCAGGCCATGTTCTTGCGGTCGAAGGCCGCTAAGGCGCCGTCCAGCACAAAGCCCACCGCCGCACGCCCTTCCAGGCTTTCCCCGGCGCGGCCGCTCCGCATCTGACCCTTCCGTCGGACCAGATCCTGGACCTCGTCCGGCATCAGCCGCAGCACCGGGTGATCTCTCACACCTTGCGGACGATGGTCTTCCGAAATCGGATCCCGCGAGGAGACCGCGAGGGCTGAAGCGGCGTCATACATGCACCCACCCTGCACGGCGCGTAAGGCCAAGGCATTCACATGGGTTAAGCAAGGGCGGCGATCACCGCGCCTTGTGCGATTCTTTTTTTCCCGTTCGGACCGGACCGCCCGGCAAGGAGGTAGGGCGAACGCCGCCCAGCCTCGGATACGGGGGTCGAGGGGCGCGCGTTTCTTTCATTGGATCATCCGGCCGCCGTGTCTGAACCGAGCGGGGCATGGACGTCCCCGTGATCCGGCCGCGGAACCCGCCGCAGCGGCTGGCCTTTCCTTAGGAACAAGGAGCCGCACGATGACGATGAAGTTTTACCAGATAGACCTGGAGCAAGGCGGGGTGACGCGAACCGTGCGCGTTCCGTCCAAGACCGATGTCCAGGCGGCCGACGCGGCCGCGCCTCTGATGAAGGCGGGCGAGCGGATCATCGCCATTCGCCAGGTCGTCGATGACGGATTGCAGAAGGCCGACGCCCTGCCGCCGGTCTCCCAGGCGGAGTCGTTCGCCGAGATCACGCCGGGCGCGGCGGCCAAGGGGCCGCCTCCCACCAGCTGACGCCGCAGCCGGCGCCGGGTCGCGCTGAAGACTGACCTGGGTAAGCTGAGGCGTTGCGCTGAAGGAGGGTTGACGGCATTGTCGGGCGGCAGACGAGTGAACCATGGCCGACCAAACAACAAACATCGACGACGCCTCTCCGCAGTTGGGGCGAGACGATTTAGTGACGATGGTTCAGGCGGTTGTCGGCTAAGGTGTCCGAGACGACGACATCGGTGAACGTCGCCCAGCGCCTGACGCCTATGGAGGCGGCCTGTCTGCGCCGTGTGCGCGACGGTCTTCAGTCGAAGGAGATCGCGCTCGAATTGGGCCGCTCCGCCAAGACCATAGACAAGCATATCGAGAACGCCTGTCGCAAACTGGGCGTCAGCAGCCGCCGGCAAGCGGCGCGCCTCTATTTCGAACCTCTACGGGACGATTCCGTAGGGGCGTCATTCCCCCTGCCCACCGCTCCCGACGCCGTCTCTGATGACGGTCGGAAAGGAGGCTTGGATGCCGCACTCGGGATGTCATCTGCCGCCCGTCACATGGGAGGAGCTGGAGGCGATCTTCGAGGATTTGGCGGCGACGAACGAGGAACGCGAGACGGCTCTGCGGTTGCTGGATCTGACACGGACCCTTCAGCCCTATCTCTCGCCGCTCGATTTGATGCGCGAGATACTCTGCATCGCGCTCGTTCTCCCCAGCGAGAACGATCGGCCGCCAAGACGGCCCGCGTTGCCGAGCGAGTTCGTGAACTGGCGATGATCCCGATCTTCGCCGCCGTCGCACTCGCCGTTCTCGCCGCCATCCTCGGAGGCAGCGTGCAGCTTCAGCTCGCTGTGCAAGCGCTCGATCGTCTGCTGTCCGGCCGCTAGGTCTCTCTTTCCGCTGATCAACAGTTGATGCGGCGCCGACAGCTCGGCGTCGGGGAGCGGACAATGCAAAGACTTGAAATCGCGCAAACGATCGCGAACGCCCTGTTTCGGGCGGAGGACCAGGCCGACCAAGGTCTGATGGCGGCGAGCGCCCTCGTCAGCCTGATGGCGGAGACGCGGCTGGATCATCGCCTTTCGGCCGTCTTGGCCGCTCAGGCCGTTTCGGAGACCACCGAGGCCATTCGGGCTTTCGGCGAAGCGCGAGCCCGTCTGGTGGCGGCCCATGCGGCGCTGGAACAGGCCGCGCCGGCGCTCATTGGGCGCGAGACGCGACTGATGGGGCCGCTGACAGGCAAGCCCGAAACCGACCAGCCCAGGACCGCTCGTCTTCGGGCCGCCGCCTGATGGTGACGCTGGACTTGCAAGGTCGGACGGCGCGCGCCACGAAGACCTATGCAATCGCTACACACGCCGCTGCAAATCGGTCTGACCGTCGCCATGGCGGTCTGCCTTCTCGTCGCCCTCTGGAAGGGCGACGGGTCGGCGCGGCTGGCGGCCCTGGGCATGGTGGCGGGGTCGGTGCTCAGCGCCCTGGTGCAGGATCGCGCCAACCCCGACGCCGCCCAGTGGCTGATCATGGGGGTGGACGCGGCCTATCTGGGGCTGTTGGCGGCGATCGCTTGGCGCAGGCCCGCGCGCTGGTTGGTCTGGGCGGCGGCGTTCCAACTCGCCCAGGCGGTGACGCATCTCAGCTTCGCGCTCAATCCGGAGATTCTCGGCCGGGCCTATATCAGCACCTCCTATGTGCTGTTCGCGGGTCTGCTTTGCGCCCTGTTCGCCGGGCTTCTGCGATCGGAGGCCGCCCATGAGCATGACGGCCGAACCGATCGATGCGACTGACCGCTATGTAGGCGACCGCCTGTCGGAACTGCGCAGGGAGATGGGGCTGAACCTCGCCGAGCTGGCGAGGACCAGTGCGATTTCGATTGCGGAGCTGTCGGCCATCGAGGCGGGCAGGGGGAAGGTCTACAGCGCCACCCTCTGGCGTCTTTGCCGCGCCCTCCACGCCGACCTGGACGACGTCCTGCCGCCCCGCGACCTCACGGTCAGCGGTCGCGCCTGAAGGCGTCGGACAAGTCTTGATGGAGGAAGGCGACGATGGTGGGTGATCACAGGTTCGAACTGTGGACCCGCTGATTAAGAGGCGCGATGGGCCCACTTTGAGCGTCGCGAGTAATTTTCAAAACGATTGATTTCCAGGCTGGCGAAATCAATGCCTTACGAGAGGCCTGCAAAACGATCGCGCCGCATGAAATTGCGCCGTCTAGTTTTTGTGAGGTCCGCAGCTCGGCATAGGGCGATTATGGAAAACTCTTCTGATCCCCTGCGGAACAGGTCTTGTTCTGCTGCTTTTGAGAGGCTCTCGAGTGGCGACGAAATTGCTCATCGCGATTAATCTGCTTTCGTTTATTTCAAAGTCGCAATACACCGCTCGCGCGAGTGACGCGGGGGCTTTGAGTGGTGTTGGGTGAGTTGGGGGCTGAAGCGCCGGTCGCGCAGGATACGGGTCTGTCCTGCCTGACCCTGTTGCTCGGGTTCCACCAGATGCCGGCGGATCAGAGCCAGCTTCGGCATGACCTTGGACACGCCGCGCCGGCCGATGACGCCGATCTCGTCCGTCTCGCCAAACGCGTCGGGGCCAAGGCCAAGACCGCTACTCTGGATTTGGCCGCCCTTGAGAATTCGCCCCTGCCGGCGATCGTGCGGGATCGGCAGGGTCTGTATCTCCTCGTCGGCGCCTTCCGAAATGGTCAGGTTTTGATCCAGCGTCCGGCCGAGGCGCCGACCGCCCTAACGTTGGAGGCATTCCAGCAGCTGTGGTCCGGCAAGGCCGTCTTTATCACGACGCGGGTCTCAGGCGCGGCGTCCTCCAAGTTCGACGTAACCTGGTTTATCCCAGCCTTGGTCAAGTACCGCTGGATGTTGGGCGACGTGCTCGCGGCCTCGCTGGCGCTGCAACTGTTCGCCCTGGCGACACCGATGATCTTCCAGGTCGTCATCGACAAGGTGCTGGTGCACCAGGGGCTGACCACGCTGGATGTCCTGGCCATCGGCTTAATGACCGTCGTGGTGTTCGAGAGCTTCCTGGGCGGCCTGAGGGCCTATGTCTTCTCGCACACCACCAGCCGGGTCGATGTCGAGCTGGGCGCCAAGCTTTATCGCCACCTGCTCAACCTGCCGCTGGCCTATTTCGAATCCCGGCGGGTCGGCGACACCATCGCCCGGGTGCGCGAACTGGAGACGATCCGGGAGTTCCTGACCTCCTCGTCCGTGACCCTGTTCGTGGACCTGCTGTTCACCGTCATCTTCCTGGTGGTGATGTGGTTCTATTCGCCCTTCCTGCTGGCGATCGTGGTGGGGACCATCGTCCTCTACGCCATAATCTGTTTCGTCATCACGCCGCCGCTGCGTCGCCGGATCGAGGAGCGGTTCCAGCGCGGCGCCGAGAGCCAGGCCTTCCTGGTCGAGAGCGTGACCGGGGTTCAGACCCTTAAGGCCGCCGCCGTCGAGCCGCAGATGCAGAGCCGCTGGGAGAAGCTGCTGGCCGCCTACGTCAAGGCCGGCTTCAAGGCGGCCCAGCTGAATATCTGGGGCGGTCAGGCCATCCAGCTTGTCAACAAGGTCTCCACGGCCCTGATCCTCTATGTCGGGGCGCGGCTGGTGATCGGCGGGAACCTGTCCGTCGGCGAACTGGTCGCCTTCAACATGCTAGCGGGTCGGGTCGCCGAGCCGGTGCTGCGCCTCGCCGGGCTTTGGCAGCAGTTTCAGGAGGCCCGCGTCGGTGTCGACCGCCTGGGCGACGTGCTGAACGCCCCGACGGAATCCCAGTTCTCGGCCTCGCGTGCAGCCCTGCCGCCGGTGAAAGGGGCTGTAGCCTTCGATGACGTCACCTTCCGCTATCGTCCAGGCGGGCGCGAGGTTCTGCGGCGTGTGTCGCTGGACGTGAAGCCGGGCGAGATCATCGGCATCGTCGGCCCGTCGGGCTCGGGCAAATCGACCCTGACCAAGCTGGTCCAGCGCCTCTATGTGCCCGAGAGCGGGCGGGTCATGGTGGACGGCACAGACCTGTCCTTGGTCGATCCGGCCTGGCTGCGGCGTCAGGTCGGGGTGGTGCTGCAGGAGAACCTGCTGTTCAACCGCTCGGTCCGTGACAACATCGCCCTGGCCGACCCCGGCATGGCGACCGAACGGGTGATCGCCGCCGCCACCCTGGCCGGGGCGCACGAGTTCATCCTCGAACTGCCCGAGGCCTACGACACCCAGATCGAGGAGCGCGGCTCCAACCTTTCGGGCGGTCAGCGCCAGCGGGTCGCCATCGCCCGCGCCCTGGTCACCAATCCCCGCATCCTGATTCTGGACGAGGCGACCTCGGCCCTGGACGCCGAATCCGAGGCCATCATCCACCGCAATATGCGCGCCATCGCCAAGGGCCGCACGGTGATGATCATCGCCCACCGGCTGTCAGCGATCCGCATGGCCGACCGGATCATCACCATGGAGAACGGGGCCATCACCGAGATGGGCACGCACGACAGCCTGATGGCCGCCGGCGGTCGCTACGCCCAGCTGTGGCGCACCCAGATGCACGGCGACGTCGTGGAGGCCGAGGCATGAGCCTGAGACGCCACCTATCGGTCCTCAAGGATGCCTGGAAGGAAGAGAACGCCCGGCGCCGCGCCGGGGTGAAGGACTGGCGCGAGAAGGAGTTCCTGCCTGCTGCGCTGGAGATCTCCGAAACGCCGCCATCGCCGATCGGCCGGGCGATCCTGTGGACCATCATCGCGGCGGTCGTCGCCGCCCTGCTGTGGTCCATGCTCAGCTTCGTGGACGTGGTGGCGGTGGGCGAAGGGCGGCTGGTCCCGACGGGACGCCTACGCAGCGTCGAGGCGGCCGAGGCGGGCGTGATCCGCGCCATCGATGTGCGCGAGGGCCAGCACGTCACGGCCGGTCAGCCCCTGATCGAACTGGACCCCACCCTGGCCGACGCCGATGTGGACACGGCGCGGGCGGAACTGGCCTCGGCCCGCCTGACCCGCGCCCGCGCCGACGCCATCCTGGGCTTCCTGGCCACGGGCCGCATCCAGTTCGTCCCGCCCGAGGGCGCCGAGCCCGCCGCCGTCGCCGCCGAGCGTCAGGTGGTCGAGGCCCGTATCCGCGAACACCAGGCCAATCTGGCGGCCCTGGCTGCGCGCCGCTCAGGCGCAGTCTCGGCCGCCATGACCTCGGCCGAGAACATCGCCCGCTACGAGGAGGTTCAACCCCTGGCGCGTCAGCAACTGACCGCCCGCCAGGATCTGGAGCGCCGAGGCTATGGCGCCCGGCTGCGGGTGCTGGAGCAGGAGGAGCGGTATATCTCCGTCAGCCGCGAACTGGCGGCCGAACGCCACCGCGAGGCCGAAGCCCGCGCCCAGGCCCGGATGATCGACCGCGAACGCGCCCAGGCCCTGGAGCAGTTCCGCGGTCAGGCGGCCCAAGAGAAGGCCGAGGCCGAGGCCGTCGTCGCCACCCGCACCGAAAGCCTGACCAAGGCCGACCAGCGCCAGTCTTTACAACGGCTGAAAGCCCCGGTGTCCGGCACGGTCAATGAAGTGTCCGTCACCACCCTGGGCGAAGTGGCCGAGGCCGGCCAGGCTCTGGTCACATTGGTGCCGGACGGCGAAGACCTGATCGTCGAGGCCCTAATCCTGAACCGCGACGTCGGCTTCGTGCGACCGGGCATGCGGGCCGTGGTCAAGCTGGAGGCCTATCCCTTCACCCGCCACGGCAGTCTGACGGGTGTGGTCGAGCATATTTCCCCCGACGCCACGGTAGACGAAACGCGCGGACTGGTGTTCCCTGCACGCATACGACTGGTTGCGTCGCAGCTACGCACCGGAACGGGGGAACAAGCCGTGATGCAGCCAGGCATGGCCGCGACCGTGGAGATCGTCACCGGGCGCCGGCGGGTGATCGACTATGTGCTGTCGCCGATCGCGCGGGCAGTCGGGACGGCGGGGAGGGAGCGGTGAGCAGAATTAAGAGAGGGAGGTGTGCGATTTCGTCAGGTTTAAACGGCTCTCCGGGATCAGCGTATTTGATGGATTCAAGTACGTCTGAACGTCGTTTTGCCTTAATCTCCCTGTGAGGCCTTGATGGATATCAGCATTTCGGCTGGCTTGTTGTCTGTTGTTCTGATGCAGACCGGGTTGGCGAATCAATCTTCAGGCGATTTTTCACTTCCTGCGGCGTCCCGCCCGGAGCCACAAGTTTGCTCAGTCTCTCAACGGGATGAGGCGACACGCAAACGTCTGTGGTGCCCCCGAGAATTGATGGGGCGCGTCAATCGTGACGGTGTCTACGCCAGTTTCCCCGCAGAGCGCCCAGGGGCCGGGTGGGCTTTGCTCAAATGCGCAATCGGTGACGACGGCATTACCGAACACTGTGAGGTTGTTGACGAATCCGATCCGGGCTCAAAATTCGGGATTTGGGCGCAGCGCGTGCAAGAGCGGGCCGTCGTGATAGTTGGCGAAGGTGGTGCAGTCACCGGCGACAGCTATTTGACCATCTCGCGGTGGGCTGTCCTGTGAGGGGAGCTGTGGCGTGGCGAGACGGAGGGCTCCCGTGCTCAGGTTGTTGCCTGAGCGAATTTCGGTCGTCTCTCAATCGATATGTGTGGCGCTAGATGACAAAAGCGTCCCCCAGACGCAACCCGTGGGTCGTGATTTTAGGCTATATCATTGGCTTGAGCGCGATGGTTGTATTGATTTTTCTGGCTGGCAGCAGGCTCTCTAACTTGTTTCGGCTGCATGATCCTCAATCCATGGCATCAGATCAGGTGCATTCAACTATAAACATTCAGAAAAATGGTAGCACCTACTTTGCCTTTGCCCGCATCGATAATGAATGGGCGCGACTTAACTGTAGTTACAGTCATGGCAGTGATTTTTGCGTGCGGCGGCTGGTGAACCTAGGAGTGCAGAGCGGTGACCTACTAGATATTACGTACTACGTTGCAGAACGTGCTGGAGAGCCGGAGGTCTATATATTAAGATCCGCGAAACGTGACGGAAGAGTTCTTGTATCTAGCGAAGATACGGACAGCATGATATCGATGTCTCAAAGGCGAATGTTGTTTATAATGGCCGCCCTATCGTCTGTTACAGTGACTGTGATTTTTATATCGTTCCTTGTACGTCGGAAATCCAGACTAGCTTGAGGGGTGCGCGGTGAATAGTACTTATGACGCCTTCGTAAAAACGCAGAGCAGCTTGGCCAAGCTGGGCGCGTCCATGACCGGGCTGGGACTGGCGCTTCAGGCTCGCAACCGGACCACCCCTGGAACGCCACAGCGGGTCCAGGCCGACGCCAAGCTACAGCTCGCGGCCATAGCCTTGACTGGCGACGTGGCGGCGTTCGGCGCGGTATTGACGGATCTTTCCAGTAGTTCTTTGGCCGCCAAAATATTTACTGAGGCGACGAATGTCGTTGGGTTGGCCATAAGTATGGCCGAACTGGCGTCTTCACTGAATGAATATATAGATGCCGGATATAACTACGGATATGGATCTTCTCAGGCCAATGAAAAACTCACCGGCGTCGGATTAAAACTCGCGATTGCGTCGACTGATGTCGCCGGGATGATTATCCCCGCTCTCGGCATCACGAAACGCGTTGTCAAATATGCCCCCGACGTCGTGGGCGCGATACTCTCAACTGTTGATACTGGCGTTGAGATAAGCGGTCTGCCGGAGCTGAGGGGACGTTACGAATCGATGTCGACTGGCGTGCGGCTTCGCGACGTTGAAGTTCTGGTCATCCAGACGCAACCTTTGCCGGACGGTACGATAGTCAGGTTCTTTATTAATAGAGATCGAAGTTCTCCTGAATTTAATCAGGCTTTTAGGCTTCAGTACTATAAGAATGGAAAATACCACAGCGGCATCGACCTTCCAAAAGGGTTTTATGTCGACGCTGGTATGCCGTTCCCAGACAACTTACAGATTCCATACGGTAATGGAAACGCGCTGGTCGTCGGCCCCGATGGGATTCGAGCCGTAGAGAACGGGATTTCGGTCAACGTTCCATACGGCTACGACGTCAATGTAAGGTCCGGCCGGGCAGTGTTGCAGGCATCATCGAAGCTTGCGGATCTCCCAGCTGATGGTTCGGTCGCACGTCCTCAAGACGTTGAAGTCGACTACCTTGAAGAGGCTTACACTGCTGGCGCCATTGGGCGAACCGTCGGATCCTCGCTCGGGAGCGCTTTAGCGAAGGGGCGGGTCGAGGGGGTGCTCTATTCCTCTCTGCTAGGGGTAATCGGACAGCGGCTAGGTGTGGCTATCTCTACCGGCAATGTATCGGACCTCGTCATTGGTGACAGTGTGCACGAGGCTCTTGGCACTTTCGGGCATGAAGTTGCGGTCCAGGCGGGCGCCGCTGCCGTTGGCACGGTCAGCAGCTGGCTCACGATGGAACTCGGAGAAGCCTTGGGCCTCGAGGGTTTTGGCGCGGAGCTGTTTACGACTGTCGGCTCCACGGTGACGTCGCACGTTATTGGAAATCTGCTCACTCAGGGATCGAACTTCGCGTTCCTCGGCATCAGCACCCAAGAGATCGGTAGAGGCCTCGGCGGGATTGCGGGCGAGGGAGTGAACGCCCTTACCAACCTGCCGTCGGCTCTCGCAGGTGCTGTGGGTTCGTTCCTTGGGGCAAAGCTGGGCTCCATGGTGGTCAATCCCACGACCCAGGCTGGCGCGGTGTTGTCGTCCGTAGGCTCAGCGGTCGGAAGTCTATTGGCTCTCAAAGGCATTGGTGTAATTGGTAGCTTCTCTACCGCGATCACCCATTCGGCGGTGGCGGTCGCCTCGCAGCTGTTTGGCAACAAGATCGGCTCGGCAATTGGAGGCCTCTTACTGCCTGGGATCGGTGCCTTTGCCGGTTTCGTAATCGGCGCATTGATAGGCAATCTTTTTGGACGGAAGAAGCCAAAGACGCCGACCGCGAACGCCGAAGTCTATCTGGACTACACCTCCGACCAGTTCGAGTTGGGGGCGGCGACAGCGTCCAACGGAGGCAGCCTCCAACTCGTTCGCAATATGGCGGAGTCGGCGCGCGATACGCTGAATGGCTTCCTGACCGTTCTCGCCGGCGACATGCCCTATGAGGCGACCAGCTGGGGCAATGGGCTGTGGCGGAACGGCAAATACATCGCCTCGGACGCCGGTCTTCAGAGCTTCTACGGTCATACCGGCGGCCAACTCTGGGTGAAGCTGGGCAGTCCCAGTGCGTCGCAGCAGAACGTGGCCTCGGCCGACGACGCTGTGTCCAAGGGCGTCATGTGGTCGATCAAACAGACCCAGATCATCGGCGGCGACATCTTCGCCAAGCGGGCGCTGGCCAATTCGGCCGCGACGGACCTGACGGCCCTGCTGGGCGACCTGCAGATCGCCTCCGACTACCGCATCTATGCAGAGAACCGCGAGCTCATCAACGGCTACATCACCGGCGCCTACAACAGCCTGAACCAAGGCGAGAAGGACTACTACGCCGCCCACAAGGCCGTGATCGACAAGGCGCACACCCAGGGGCTGGATGCTCTGGATGGGAATGAGCGCGGTTTCTACGACGCCAACAAGGCGACGATCGACAAGATCATCTCGGCCCTGGAAGACCAGGCCATCGCCAACCCCTGGATCATCACCCTTCAGCGCATCAACGAACTGAAGCTGGACCAGTGGAACAGCGCCGACTTCAACGGCGGCCTTCAGGGCTTCCTGACCAGCATGGGTCTGGAAAGCTACGGCGCCTACATGGAGAACGTGCGGGTCACGGACCTTCTGGGCGGCATGACCCTGTCGGTGAAGGGGCCTACCGTCCAGGACGGCGTCTTCTCCATCCTGCCCCAGGCGCTGGACAAGCCGCTGGGCAATGATCTGCTGAACCCGCACTGGGCGCAGAATTCTGCGGGTTGGCAGATGGCGACTTGGCAGGCGCCTTCGGCCGAGCATGGCGTCAATCTGAACGGCGGCTGGTCGGGCTCGGGCAACGATGTCTTCTGGTCGCGAATGAACGGCGCGACAACGGCCGGGGCTATTCTGGACGTGCGCTCCGAGCTGATCGCCTCGGCCGCCGGCGCGACCTACGAGTTCAGCGTAAAGGCCGCGCAGCATCGCGGCACAGCGCAATTGTTCGCTGAGTTCTACGATGCCAACCAGAACTTGCTGGGATGGTACTACATTGACGGCGCGGCCCGCACCTATGGCGGCTGGCACGGAGATTTGGCCAACTTCGATACGATCAGCGGCCAGGTAACGGCGCCTCCCGGCACGGCCTATCGCCGGATGGGCTTGCGGCTTTGGTCCAATAACGGCGAGAATGACCCTTACGCCTTCTTCACCCAGCCCGTTACGCGACAGGTCGGCGGCGCCGCCATCGACTGGGAGGCGGACGGCAACGCCATCCGCATCGATGACCTAGCGAAGATCGGCTACACTAAGCTGACCGAGGGCAATACGGCGGGCCGCGACTTCCTTGACTTCTCCCAGCGCACGGCTGCGATCAGTTGGAGCGATTGGAGCCAGACCACACAGCTGGAATGGCGGACTGACTACGAGGGGTATCAGTACCAGGAAGAAGTCACCGTCACGGTCACCGGCGGCGACGACATCGTGGTCGGCAGTCGCTACGGCGACTATCTGGCCGGCGCGGCGGGCTGGGACTGGATCGATGGCGGCGAGGGCGACGACACCATCGAGGGCGGCGACGGCAATGACGTGCTGCTGGGGCGTCAGGGCCGGGACCGGCTGATCGGCGGCGCCGGCGACGACTATCTCTGGGGCGGCGCAGATGACGACAACCCCTGGGACGGCAATCCCAACAGCGGCATGTGGGGCGGAACGGGCGACGACACCTTCGTGCTCGTCGGCGGACGGGACGCCGGCTTCGGCGAGGATGGCGACGACACCTTCCTGATGGAGCAGGACGGCTATACGTCGGGGCTTGAAGCCAGCGGCAACCACGACTGGTCCAAAATGGACTTTGTCGATGCAGGCGCAGGCTCGGACACCGTTTCCTATGAGCGGTTTACGACACCCTACACCCACAATCTCGACGTCAACTTCTGGCCCTGGGCGACGAATACGAGCGCCATGCCCGTCGGCGGGATCAACGGCGTGGTCGTCTATCTGGGCAACCATCCGTCCAGCTGGAATAATGGCGACGCCTATTGGGCCGACGCCAAATACATCATGGGGGACTGGATCAAGGGCGTCGAAAACGTCACGGGCAGCAAGTTCAACGACTACCTCTGGGGCGATGCCGAGAACAACGTCCTCAAGGGCGGCGACGGCGACGACTTCCTCGACGGGCATGACGGCGCTGACATCCTGGAAGGCGGCGCAGGCGCCGACTATCTCACCGGCGGTGGCGGCGGCAATGATACGGCCTCTTACGAAAGCTCGAATGCCGGTGTGTACGTCGATTACACGGTTGGTGAAGCATTCGGCGGGCACGCCACGGGCGACAAGTTCCACAACATCCAAAACATCCGAGGCTCACGCTTCGCCGACGAGTTGAAGGGCGACGCCCAAGGCAATCGGATTGAAGGCTTGGCTGGCGACGATTGGATTGTCGCGACCAAGGGCTCTGACACCTATGACGGCGGCGAGGGTCTCGACACCGTCGACTATTCCGAAGGCTTTGTGACGGGAACCTCGACCTATCAGGTTCAGATGGGCGGCGGTCACTGGGAGTGGGACGATTGGCAGCAGCAAAACGTATGGGTCGATGAACCCGTCTATTATGAGACGGTCACCTCGACTCGTATCGGCCTGAATGTCATGGGCGGCGTGGCGGAATGGCGCGCCGTTGACGGGACGGCTGGCGCGCACAGCCTGGTCGGCGTTGAGCACATCATCGGAACAGCTGGCGACGATTACATCGCCATGACGGAAACCGACGACTACATCACCGGCGGCAAGGGCAATGATACGCTCGCAGGCGGCGGCGGCGGCGATACCTACTACTTCAACGTGGGCGACGGCGCTGACACGATCAATGACAACAACGTCGGTGGAAACGTCGTATCGTTCGGAGCCGGGATCGGTTTCAACCAGCTCACCTTCTCCGCCCAGGATGGAGCCGGAGGCCATCTGACGATCTACTACACCGCCACGGACTCGGTGCGCATCAACGGCAATATCCCGAGCGTGAACCAGGGCAAGCTGGCGTCAGCCGACGACAACCGCATCAAGACGATCGACATGAACGGCTCGGGACAGCTCGATGTCTCGCAATTCGAGATCTATCGTGGCGGTTCGGCCTGGGGTGAAACCATCAGCGGCATCCGGACACTGGGCGATTTCATTGCGAGCTTTGGTGGCAACGACACCATCTACGGCATGCAGCCCGGCCAGTGGGAAGACCACGGCAACATCATCATCGGCGGCGCCGGCGATGATACGATCTACACCTCGGCCGGCGACGACCAGTTCGCCTTCGAGCGCGGATCCGGCCGCGACACGATCAATGACACTGGCGGTGAGGACGTCCTCGTCTTCGGTCCGAACGTCGCCGCTGACGATGTGATCTACAAGGTGGTCGGCAACGACCTCTATATCGGTATCCGCGACGCCGCTTCGCCCAATCTGGAGGCGCATCAGGTCGCCGACTATGTCCGGGTGGTGAACGGCGGCGTGAAGTGGGAGGACGCCTACGGCGGCGGAGCCTCTTTCAGTACCGTGGAATTCATCAACGCGGGCGGAACCTGGATCGACCTTCGCAAGCTCGATCTCAACTGGACAGTTCAGAATACCTACAACGGCGGCGTCATGCCGATCGTCTTCGACCTGGGCGGAGAGGGTCTTGAGTTGACCGGAGTCGAGTCCTCGAACGTGGTGTCTCGCCTGGCTTCCGGACAGTACGCCCGCACCTCTTGGGTCGGTCCGACCAACGGCATCCTGGCCTACGACCGAAACGGCGACGGTCAGATCAACAATCTGGCGGAAATCTCGTTCGTCCAGGATCGCGAAGGCGCCAAGACGGATCTGGAAGGTCTGCAGGCTTGGGACACCAATGGCGACGGCAAGCTGAACGCTCTGGACGCGGGGTGGTCGAACCTGAAGATGTGGGTCGATCGCAACCAGAACGGTCGCTCGACCGAACAGGAACTTCGCACGCTTGAACAGGTCGGGATCACCGAGATCGATCTGAAGGGCGTAGCGACCGGCAACACCGCCGCCACGACGCGCGACAGCTTCGTGCACAACACCCTGTCGTTCACCTGGGCCTCCGGAGAGAAGGGAACGGCCTACGACGTCCAACTCGCGCGTCGTCTGCTCAACGAACTGGGTCTGTCCGCCGAGCAGGTCCGGGCGGCCTGGGGCGATGGATCGGCTACGGGCGAACTGGGTCGTTTGGCGTCCAACCCGACCGTCGCCGCGGCGGCTCGGGCGGTGTTGGGCGCTCCAACTGATCCGGTCAGCCCCCGGTCGAGCTTCGGATTGGATCGCCAGGACATGGCGGTGCTTCGCGACGATGCAGACTGGGGAGCAGGGTTCGTTGCCGACCATGCGCTGGATGACAGCGATCAGAGCGTCGACATCTCCGTCGATTTCAGCGACCACGACGGTCTTTACGCGGATGACGAAGTCCGTTGGTCTGACGTCCTGAACGGTATTGTCTCCAATGGCGGGACGATCAATGACACCGACGCGCGTGTTCGGGCGACGCTCGAAGTGCTGCAGCAGTCCGAGGGTCGCGGGGCATTTGGCCAGGCCTTTGGTCGCCCGGAGATCGAAGACCCGACCGCTGCGATGGTCCCGGTAAACGATCAGTCCGAGGGGCAGCGCACCTTCGCCGCCTCTTCTGTTTCGAGTGCTTGGATCGGCGCGGAGGAACGGATCGACGCCGTTGGCGTGGACGGGCGACCGTCGAACTATGGCCAACTCTTTGACGTGGACGAAGCGGCCAACCTGTTGAGCGCTGTATCGGATGCTGATGATGTCTGGGCGCCAGCGGAGTTCAGCCGGGCGTCGGTTGCACAGGGTCACGAGTGGTGGCGATCCGCTGTCGTGTCGCCAGAGGGCCTGCCGATGCTGACGCCCTTCGCAACCTTTGATCAGGCTCCCGAGATCGAAGGAGGAGGTCGCCCCTCGTCGGCGTCGCAGCACCAGCAACTTGTCCAGGCGCTGGCTGCGTTCGGTCCGAAGAACGGAGGAGGAAGCTCGGCGATCTGGAAACGTTCGGGTGAAGTCGATGCGGACGCCATGACCGGCGTTGCATCTGACAACCGCTGGCGGTTCGCCGGGCCGTCGCGTATCCAAGCCTAAGCCTTCTGTTCGAGTAGCTGTATGACCGACACCAACCCCGCCCCGAAAACCGTTGCTCAGATGCTGGGTGAGATCACCTGGCTGATGACCCAGTCGCCGATCCACAAGCAGTTGTTCATCGGCGATCTGGAATGGTTCGCCATGCCGGCCATATTGGTCGAGCAGTTCCGCATCTTCTACGGCCCCAACAGCCCGGCGGCCGTGGCGCTTTGGGCCATGGTGTCCGAGGACACCGAGGAGCGATTGAAGGCTGGAGCGAACAAGCTTCGCGCCGACGAATGGCAAGGCGGGGATCGGCCGTGGCTCATTGAGTTGGTCGCCCCCTTTGGCGCTCAGGACGAAATCCTCGCCGACCTCTCCAAGACCGTCTTCGGCGGCAAGCCGTTTAGCTTCCATACGACGACGCCGGACGGCCAACGTGTGGTGAAAGTCTATGAAGCCGCCGAACCATCGACGCTCAACTAGAGCTTGGGCCACCGTTTGGCTGACGGCAGCCACAGCCTTGGCCGCCTGCCAAAGCTTGGTCACGGCCGTCCCCTTGTCGGAACAGTTGGCGCCGCTCGACATGGCGCTGTCAGAGGATCCTGACGCTGTGGAAGCGCGCGCCAACAGCGGCGACGGACAGGCGCAGCTGGCGATGTCGATCGTGTCTATGTACGGCTTGCATGGTCGGACGCCGGATATCGTGGCTGCAGGCCGCTGGCGAGATCAGGCGCTGGCCAACCGGCGCGTCATGCCCATCACCCAGTACACGGCCGCCTTCAACGGGTCGCCGTCGCGAGTGAGCATCATCAACGTACCGGTCCAAACCATCTCGCCCGTGCAGTGGCAGGCAGTCGATCAGTGTCTGACGCTTCTGTCTCACGGGCTTGCGATGAATACGATTGTTTGCGGTTCTGCGGATGAATCAAGAATGCGCGCGACGCATTGGGCGCGGGTGGTCCGAAAATGAGGAAAGCTCGCCGAAGTCGTCGATCCTGATCTCTCGCCGACCAATAAGCAGGTTTATCACTGTCAACGTCTCGAACAGTGAGATTTTCCGAAATACAGCAGCGAAGTTTGACCTGCCGATCACGGTTCAACGGCTTAACCATCTGGATTCGGGCAGCAGGCCAACGTCTGCTCCTGGCGCGTGTCCGTCGTTCAGTGCACATTCGGAAAATCGCACTGAGCGGCGGACTTGAAATCGTCAGTTGTGCTGCAGCCTGACGCGCTACGTTCGCCGTTTGGCGAGAATACCGCTAAGCCGCACAAGTTGGCCGACCAGGTATATGCCGATAGCAATCTGAGCGAGCACGGTGAGGGCGAATGCGGCTTTGATAGCGTCATATTTGTATCGAGGATCAGAGGTGTGGCGTACAGTCTCGCTCACTACCGAAACGAGATCGGGCACAAAGATCGCGATCGATGCGATGACAAAGCAGGTGAGGGGAAGGACCTTCGTCCAAAACGCAGCACGGACAGTTTTGAGGGGCAGTTTGGCGTTGGCTTTTTGGGCGGGTATTTTCAGAGCTAGGGCCTGCTGAACTTCACCCGACCACAAAGCTACGAGCGCTGCGAGAGCCGCCAGGATGAGGCTTGAGGCCGAAAGCAGTGCTTCCATCTAGACCCCGAACTCGGCGCAGAGGATGGCGTACGATGCGGGGGCGATTTCGTAAATCGATACGCTGTCCTTCTGTTTGCGGACGCGACGTTGTGAACCGTCGCGGATCGCAAGCCGCTGGTTCAGCAGCTCGACAAGATTGATGCTGTTGATGGAGAGCGTGAAGTCCGCACCATCTTCTTCCTGCTGTGCCGTCTGTAGGAGTGCGCGGACGGAGCCGGATACGGCCTCTTGCAGTTGATACTGGAACTTTGCCAGCAGGGCTCGAAGCATGCCGCGGCTGGCTTGGGCAGAGGTCTGGAACAGCCGCGAGACGCGGGCCTCATCCGGGAGAGACCCGTCAAATGCATGTTCCGTCAAAAGTCGGAGGCGGAACTCCAGAAGGTCGCTCCCGCGAGTGAAGACGCCTCGGCCAAGAAACATCTCAGCATACTCACGTAGAGCGGCACTCGCGTATCCACTGAGTTCATCCGCCAACGCAGCACGATCGCACCCCAAAATCGCAGCAAGCGTCTGTTCGTCTTCGGCTGACAGTTCCAGAGAGGCAGCAACTTCGACCATTCATGTTCTCCCCCCCCGCCGATCAACCGAGGATAGTCCGAAAGACTGGCTTCTGCCACTGGCGATTACCCGCATCGACCGCCGGGTATCCGGAAAGTTGCGCTAACCGCACGTTTTGTTGACATAGGCTAGCCCCTAAGGAGCCCCTTGCTCGCCTGGATGAGGCACGAGGCTGTGAAGCCTACGCGGGGTTGGCAGCTATAAGGCGGGGATCTCCGATCTGACCTTTCACGACCTCAGGGGGACGGCGGTGACGCGCTTGGCGCTCGCCGGTTGCTCCGTACCCGAGATCGCGACCATCACCGGTCACAGCCTACGAGACGTCGGCGCCATTCTCGATTCCAACTACTTGAACCGCGATTATCGTCTCGCTGTCTCAGCCATCGAGAAGCTCGAAACGAGAACGAAATTGCAAAATGAACTGCAAAATGGCGGGCTTCATTCGCCATCTGTTCCGCCAGAGCGGAAGCGAAAACCACTTAAATTTCAGTAGCAAGACGATGGTGGGTGATCACAGGTTCGAACTGTGGACCCGCTGATTAAGAGTCAGCTGCTCTACCGACTGAGCTAATCACCCACACCGATCGTCGCGACTTCGGCGAAGACGAGCGCCTCGCCGAAGGGCGCTCCTACTACCCACCCGTTCCGGGCTTGGCAAGCGCTTTCGCAAACTTTCTTTGACGGGCATGGTCTCGGCCGAATCAGCCGCAAAGACGGTGGGGGAGTGAGCATCATGGCCTTTTGGAACCGGCGTCGTTCGATCGATGTCATGACGGCGCCGCACGACGGGCCGCGGCTGAAACCGACGCTCAGCTGGCCGCATCTGCTGGCCCTGGGCGTGGGCGCCATCGTCGGCACCGGCATTCTGACCCTGATCGGGGTCGGGGCGGGTCTGGCGGGGCCGGCGGTATTGATCAGCTTTGGCCTGGCGGGCCTGGTCTGCGTCTGCGCCGCCCTGGCCTATGCCGAACTGTCGACCATGATGCCGACGGCGGGCAGCGCCTACACCTATTCCTACGCCGTTCTGGGCGAGATGATCGCCTGGGTCGTCGGTTGGAGCCTGATCCTGGAATATTCCCTGGTGGTCTCGGCCGTGGCGGTGGGCTGGTCGGGCTATGCGGTTGGGTTTTTGACCGGCCTGGGTGTCGATCTGCCGGCGGTCCTGACGGCGGGGCCGCACGCCGGGGGAATCATCAACCTGCCGGCCGTCGCCATCATCGGGGTGGTGACCGGCCTGCTGCTGCTGGGCACCAAGGAGAGCGCAACCCTGAACGCCGTCCTGGTGGTCATCAAGATCGCCGCCTTGGTCGTCTTCGTCGCCATCGCCCTGCCGGCCTTCAAGCCCGAGAACTTCACCCCCTTCATGCCCAACGGCTTCGGCGCCCCCTTCGTCCAGACGGGGGTCATGGCGGCGGCGGCCATCATCTTCTTCGCCTTCTACGGCTTCGACGCCATCTCCACGGCGGCGGAGGAGACCAAGAAGCCTGAGCGGGACCTGGCCATCGGCATCATCGGCTCCATGCTGGTCTGCACGGCCCTGTATCTGGTGGTCGCCGCCGCCGCCATCGGCGCCCGGCCGGTCTCCGACTTCGCCGACAGCCCCGAGCCCCTAGCCCTGATCCTGCGCCAGATGGGGCAGGGGACGGCGGCCCAGTGGATCGCGGCGGCGGCGGTGATCGCCCTTCCGACCGTGCTGCTGGCCTTCCTGTTCGGCCAGAGCCGCATCTTCCTGGGCATGGCGCGCGACGGCCTGTTGCCGCGTCGGCTGGCCAAGGTCTCGGCGCGCGGCGTTCCGGCGGTGGTGACGGTCTTTACGGCTGTGGTGGTGGCGATCCTGGCTGGGCTGCTGCCGCTGGACGAGCTGGCCTCCCTGGCCAACGCCGGCACCCTGGCCGCCTTCTGCGCCGTAGGCGTCTGCCTGATCGTGCTGCGGATTCGCGAGCCGGGCCGACGCCGCGTGTTCAAGGCGCCCCTGTGGCCCCTGGTGGGCGCCGTCACCGTGATCGGCTGCGTCGTCTTCTTCCTCAGCCTGAAGCCGGTGACCCAGATCGGCTTCGTCGCCTGGAACGGGGTCGGCGTGCTCATCTATCTGGCCTGGTCGTCGCGGAACACCCGTCTGGCCAAGGGCGAGGAAGAGGCCGCCTGATGGCCCGTCGCGACCTGACCGGCGCCGTCGATTTCGGCGTGCTGGAGGACATGACCGGCGGTGATGCGGCGATTTCGGAAGAGGTGCTGGGTCTGTTCCTCGAACAGGCCGCCCTCTGGTCCGCCCTGCTGAACCCCAAGGTCGACGGTTGGCGCGACGGAGTCCACACCATCCGGGGCGCGGCCGCAGGGATCGGCGCCGGCGATCTGGCGGCGATCTGCGCCCAGGCGGAAACGGTCGAACAGGCTCTGGCGGCGCCGGCGCTGGAGCGGGTGCGCGACGCCCTGGACGCCGCGCTGGCCGACGTCGCGGCCTATCGCCACGAGCTGATGCTGCGGGGGCTTAAGGCCTAGCTTCGAGTCCGGTCGTAGACCGCGAACTCGTGCGCGATGCACCGGTCGATCAGCAGCCGCCAGACCGGTTCGGCGATCTCGGGCGACAGGTGGTGCGCTTGCGCGGCCGTCAGCACCTTGGCCACCACGTCGTCGATCCGGGCCTGGTCGAAGACGGCGTCGCGGTCGGGCTTGATGCGGGCGGCCGCCTCCATATAGCGCTGGCGTTCGGCCAGCAGGGCGACCAGGGCGCGGTCCAGGGCGTCGACGCCCTGGCGGACCTCGGCCATGGACTGGCATTCGGCGGGATCGACGCGAGGATCGACGGCGACAAGGGCAGGGTGGTGCATGGCGGTCGGGTTAGCCGGTCCGACCGCCCAAGCCAAGTCGTCAGCCGACGAAGGCCCGCTCCAGCACATAGTCGGCCGGTTCCGCGTTCGAGCCTTCCTTCAGGCCGTAGGTCTCCAGCAGTTCGCCGGCCTCCTTGATCATGGCCATGGAGCCGCACAGCATGACCCGGTCCTTGGCCGGATCGAAGCCTTCGGGCAGGCCCAGGTCGCGGAAGAAGTCGCCCGACTTGATCCGGTCGGTGATCCGGCCGGGCGTCTGGAATTCCTCGCGCGTGACCGTGGGATAATAGGTCAGCTGCGCCCTGGCCTCCTCGCCGATCAGCGGGTCGTCGTGGACCTCGCGGGTGAAGAAGTCGCGGTAAGCCAAGTCGGCGACGTTGCGCACCGTATGGATCACATAGACATGGCCGAAGCGGGAATAGGTCTCCGGATCGCGCGCCACGCTCAGCCAGGGCGCCAGACCCGTGCCGGTGCCGATCAGGAACAGCCGCTCGCCGCCGGTCAGGGCGTCCAGCACCAGGGTGCCGGTCGGCTTCTTGCCCATCAGCACGGTGTCCCCGGCCACGATCTTCTGCAGGCGCGAGGTCAGGGGGCCGTCGGCGACCTTGATCGAGAAGAACTCCAGCTCCTCGGCCCAGCAGGGGCTGGCGATGGAATAGGCGCGCAGGATCGGCTTTCCGCCGTCTTCGCCGGGCAGGCCGATCATCACGAACTCGCCCGAGCGGAATCGGAAGTCCTCGGGCCGTTTCACGCCGAAGCTGAACAGGCTGTCGGTCCAGTGGCGAACCCACAGGACCTCAAGCTCGTTGAACGGACTGGCTTTCACAGGGGCGGGGGAGAGGGCGGCGTCGGTCATGGTGCGGCCTCTCTAGTCTGAGAACCGGTCGCAGGGAAGAAAAAGCGCTCCGGGCGGCGACCACTTTTCCTAGTGACGGCTTGCAGAAGCGTCGCTAGCGTCGCCGACCATGCGCACCCTTCTTCTCGCCTCGACCATCCTCCTCTCGGCCGGTTCAGCGGTCGCCCAGGAGACCCCCTCCAACATTTTGACGCCCGAGCGCGTCTTCTCCAGCCCCAGCCTGAACGGCCCGGTGGCCAAGGGGGTCAGCCTGTCGCCCGACGGCCAGCTGGTGGCCTTCCTGCGCTCGCGTGAGGACAATGTGGACGTCCAGGACCTGTGGGCGGCCCCCACGGGCGAGGGCGAACCCTACAAGCTGATCGACGCCCGCGCCCTGGTTCCCGATGCGGGCGAACTGTCCGAGGCCGAAAAGGCGCGGCGCGAGCGGATGCGGATCAGCGCCCGCGGCGTGGTCGAATACGCCTGGGACCAGCAGGGCCGCTACATCCTTGCGCCGCTGGAGGGCGACATCTTCCTGGCCAGCCGCGCCGACGGCAAGGTGCGCCGCCTGACCGAGACCGAGGCCGACGAGATCGACGCCAAGGTCTCGCCCAAGGGCAACTATGTCTCCTGGGTCCGCGACCAGAACCTGGTCATCTATGATCTGGCCACGGGCAAGGAGACGCCGATCACCGACGACGGCGCCGGCCTGATCACCTGGGCCACGGCCGAGTTCATCGCCCAGGAGGAGATGGATCGCGACACCGGCTACTGGTGGAGCCCCGACGAACGCTACATCGCCCTGACCCGCGTCGACGAAAGCCCGGTAGACGTCGTGCCGCGCTTCGAGATCACTGGCGGAGGCGCCACCATGGTCGAGCAGCGCTATCCCCGCGCCGGCCGCCCCAACGCCCTGGTCGAACTCCATGTCCGCGATCTTCAGAGCGGCGCGCGGGTCAAGGTGGATCTGGGCGCGAACACCGACATCTATCTGGCGCGGGTGGATTGGTCGCATGACGGCAAGACCCTGTATGTCCAGCGTCAGTCGCGCGACCAGAAGACGCTCGACCTGCTCAGCGTCGATCCGGCCACCGGCGCCTCGCGCGTGATCCTCAGTCAGAAGGCCGAAGCCTGGGTCGATCTGAACAACGACTTCCACGTCCTGCCGGACGGCCGTTTCATCTGGTCGAACGAGGACAGCGGCTGGCGCCACCTGTATCTGTACGACCGTAACGGGCGTCAGCTGCGGGCGATCACGCACGGCGACTATCCGGTCAAACATCTGGACGGGGTAAACGAACAGACCGGCGAGGTCTATTTCACTGCCTCCATGCGCGACGGCAAGGAACTGCCCATCGAACAGCAGATGTTCCGCGCCAGCCTGAACCGCACGGTCGATCCGGTGGCGGTGACCCCCGCCGGCGGCTGGTGGAACGTCTCGGTCAACGGGCCGGCGACCGCCTATGTCGGCAACTATTCCGATCCCGCCACCCCGCCCCAGTCGGCCCTGTACCGGATCGACGGCACGCGAATCCGCTGGATCGAGGAAAACCGGCTCGACGCCGATCACCCCTTCGCGCCCTACGTCTCGCGTCTGCGGGCGCCCGAGTTCGGCACGATGCAGAGTCATGGGGAAACCCTGGTCTGGCGCATGACCACCCCCCCCGACTTCGATCCGTCGAAGAAGTACCCGGTGGTGATGCAGGTCTATGGCGGTCCCGGCACCGGCGCGGGCGTGCAGAAGAGCTGGCAGCCCCTGACCAACCAGCTGCTGACCGAGGCCGGCTATATCGTCTTCCGCGTGGACAACCGCGGCGAGGGCGACCGGTCCCAGGCGTTTGAGACCAGCATCTATCGCCGCCTGGGCATTCCTGCGGTCGAGGATCAGGCTTTGGCCGCCAAATGGCTGAAAACCCTGCCTTATGTTGATGGCGACCACATTGCGGTCATGGGCTGGAGCTTCGGCGGTTTCCTCAGCCTGCTGACCCTGACCGATCCGGACGCCGGACTGGCCTCGGCGCTTGCCGGCGCCGCCCCGACCGAGTGGAGCCTGTACGACACCCACTACACCGAACGCTACATGTCCACGCCCCAGGACAATCCGGACGGCTACGCCGCCACCGACGTCCTGCCGCGCCTGGATCATCTGACGGGGCGCCTGCTGATCCTGCACGGCATGGCCGACGACAATGTCATCTTCGGCAACGCCACCCGCGTGATCGACGCCCTCCAGGCCAAGAGCACGCCGTTCGAGATGATGCTCTATCCGGGCCAAAGGCATGGCGTGCGCGGCGAACCGCGGCAGCTTCAGCAATGGCGGACCTATCTCGACTTCCTGGACCGCACGATCGGCAAGAGGGCTGAGACGGCGGACTGACGACTGAACCAAGGCGCAGGGGCGAACATGTTGAAGACCAAGCTTTTGGCCGGTGTGTTCGCCGTCGTCCTGGCCGGCGTCGCGGCGCCGTTCGCCTCGGCGCAGACGCCGCCGCCCCCGCCGCCGCCGCCGAACGCCGACATCGCCTGGGTTCAGCGCGAGCGGACGCCCTACGGCTCCTGGGAGCAGATGGCGCGCTTCTTCCTCAGCCAGATTCGCACCTATGACGTCGAAGGCCGGTTCGGCGAGCCCGGTCCCGCGATCAACAGCCTGATCGCGATCAACCCCGATGCGCCCGAGGACGCCCGCGCCTCCGACGCCCGCCGCCTCGCCGGACAGGCCCTGCCGCTGGACGGCGTGCCCCTGGTCATCAAGGACAATGTCGAGGCGCGCGGCATGCCAACCACGGCGGGCTCCCTGGCCCTGGCCGCGAACCAGCCGGACCGCGACGCGCCGATCACGGCCCGGCTGCGCGCGGCGGGGGCGGTGCTGATCGGCAAGTCCAATCTGTCGGAATGGGCCAATATCCGCTCGTCCCACTCCATCAGCGGCTGGAGCGCCGTGGGCGGCCTGACCCGCAATCCCCACGCCCGCGACCGCAACACCTGCGGCTCATCCTCGGGCTCGGGAGCGGCGGTGGCGGCGGGCTTCGCCATCGTGGCCATCGGCACCGAGACGGACGGGTCGATCACCTGTCCGGCGGCGATGAACGGCCTGGTCGGGTTCAAGCCCACCGTCGGCCTGGTGTCGCGCACGGGGATCGTCCCCATCAGCCACAGCCAGGACACCGCCGGGCCGATGACCCGGACCGTCCGGGACGCCGCCCTGGTGCTGACCGTCATCGCCGGGACCGATCCCGCCGATCCGGCGACGGCCGAGGCCGACGCCCGCAAGACCGACTATGCGGCGGCTCTGGAGGGGGCCAGTCTCCGCGGGGTTCGCATCGGCGTCGCCCGCTTCCTGACCGGCTATTCCGACGGTACGGACGCCGTCTTCGACGCCAATCTGGAGCGGTTGCGCCAGGCAGGCGCCGTCCTCGTCGA
Source organism: Brevundimonas sp. GW456-12-10-14-LB3 (assembly GCF_059424365.1). Taxonomy (NCBI): domain Bacteria; kingdom Pseudomonadati; phylum Pseudomonadota; class Alphaproteobacteria; order Caulobacterales; family Caulobacteraceae; genus Brevundimonas; species Brevundimonas sp. GW456-12-10-14-LB3. The sequence goes on along the minus strand of NZ_JBWKZJ010000008.1, from coordinate 49,912 downwards.
GATCAAGGACGGACCGGACATGGACGCTGTCGGCGGCGCGGAATTCACCGTCCTGCTGACCGAGTTGAAGGCGGACTTGAACGCCTATCTCGCCACCACCGATCCGGCTCAGGTTCAGACGCGCACCCTGGCCGACGTCATCGCCTTCAACCGCGCGACCCCGCGCGAGCTGGCCCTTTTCGACCAGGACCTGTTCGAAGCCGCCGAGGCGACCGGCGGCCTGTCCGACTCCGCCTATGTGGCCGCGCGCGAGACCTCGCTGCGTCTGGCCGGGGCCGAGGGGATCGATCGACTGCTGAAGGACAATGACGTCGCCGTCCTGATCGCGCCGACGACCGGCCCGGCCTGGATGACCGACGTCGTCAACGGCGACCACTATCTGGGCTCGGCCTCGACGCTGCCGGCTGTGGCGGGCTATCCCCACCTGACCGTGCCCATGGGGCAGGTGGGCGGGCTTCCGGTGGGGCTCAGCTTCATCGGCGGCCAGTGGCAGGATGCGCGGGTGCTCGCGCTCGGCTATGCCTTTGAACAGTTGGGACCGCAGCGGGTCGCGCCGGCCTTTTCAGCCTCGTTGAACAGCACGCGCGCCGTCGCGCCTGTGCTCGCGCCCATCCATCAGGAACCTTGATCGGCGGTCCGCTGTTGGGCCTTCATGACAAAGCCGATCCTCCCCGAATGAGCGACCTGATCGCCAATATCGTCGGCTCGGCCGCAGCGGTCTGTTCCGTCACCAGTTTCGCACCCCAGGCGCTCAAGATCTGGAAGGAGAGGGACGCCTCCTCCGTCAGTCTGAGGACCTATTCCCTGACCGTGACCTGTTTCGCCTTGTGGGTGGTCTATGGGGTGATGATCCAGGCCTGGCCCGTCACCTTGGCCAATTCCTGCGCCCTGGTCATGGCGTCCTGGGTTTTGGTGATGAAATGGCGGTTCCGCGACGGCGATCCCGAAGCCTGACGGCCCGATTCTGCAGGTTTGATCCGGATCAAGGCGAGGCGGCGGAGGCGGCGCGAGGGTGGGGCTGAGGAGATTTCCCATGCCCCATGACGCCGTCCCCTTCGTCGCCGCCATCGTCGCGGCCTTCGTCTTCTTCATGGCCGCCCTTGGTCTGGCCAGTCTCTATTCGGGCTCTTCACCGGACAAGTGACGAGAGCTTTACCCGACGTGATCTTGGCGCCCCGCGCGATGCGGGCTACGGCAGGAGCCTCAACGTCCAAGGGAGACGCCCCCAATGCCTGATCTCGCCCAAGTCACCGAACACATCCGCGCCGCCGTCGGCGACAACTCCGGCCTCGGCAAGACCGTGAAGCTCGACCTCGGCGACGAGGGCAAGATCTTCATCGACGGCGCCTCCGTGCCGAACACCGTCACCAACGAAGACAAGCCCGCCGACGCCACCGTCTCGATCAAGTGGGACGACTTCATGGCCCTGTCGGAAGGCAAGCTGGACCCGATGATGGCCTTCATGCAGGGCAAGCTGAAGATCGCCGGCGACATGATGATCGCCCAGAAGCTGGCCCCGCTGCTGAAGCGCTGATGGCTCGCTGATCAATACTTGTCTGCGGCGCGGCTCCCCTCGGGGGCCGCGCCGTTTTCGTCTTCAGCGTCCGTCAGAGGCGCGACCGAAAAACGAGGAAACGACATGGACTTCAGACATTCCGACCGCGCCCTGGACTGGCACGCCCGCGTGCGCCGTTTTCTCGACGAACAGGTCATCCCGCGCGAGGCCGACTATTTCGCCCAGGTGCGCGAAAACCCGAACCGCCAGCCTCCGGTCATGGAGGCCATGAAGGCCGCCGCGCGTGAGGCGGGCCTGTGGAACATGTTCCTGCCGGGCGGCCATGACGGAGAGAACGGGGGCGCCGGCCTGACGAACCTGGAATACGCCCCCCTCGCCGAGATGATGGGCCGCCACCTGTGGACGGCCGAGGTGTTCAACTGCAACGCCCCCGACACCGGCAATATGGAGGTGCTCCATATGTACGGAAACGCGGCCCAGCAGGACCGCTGGCTGAAGCCGCTGATGGCGGGCGAGATCCGCTCCGCCTTCCTGATGACCGAGCCCGAGGTCGCCTCGTCCGACGCCACCAATATCCGGACCCGGATCGAGCGCGACGGCGATCACTATGTCATCAACGGCCGCAAATGGTGGTCGACCAACATGGCCCATCCGAACGTCGCCGTGACCATCGTCATGGGCAAGACCGATCCGGACGCCGCTGCGCACGCCCAGCAGTCCCAGATCATCGTCCCCGTCGATACGCCCGGCTTCCGGGTCGAGCGGATGCTGTCGGTCTTCGGCTATGACGAAAAGCCCATCGGCCACGCCGAGGTGGTGCTGGAGAACGTCCGCGTGCCGGTCGAGAACCTGATCGCGGGCGAGGGCCGGGGATTCGAGATCGCTCAGGGGCGCCTCGGCCCGGGCCGTATCCACCACTGTATGCGCGTGATCGGCGCGGCCGAGCGGGCGCTGGAGCTGATGGTGACCCGCCTTCTGAACCGCACCGCCTTCAGAAAACAGCTGGCCGAACATTCGGTGTGGGAGCAGCGGGTCGCCGAGGCCCGCACCAATATCGAGATGTGTCGCCTGCTGGTGCTGAAGGCCGCCTGGATGATGGACGAGGCGGGGGCCAAGAACGCCCGCTCCGAGATCGCCCAGATCAAGGTCGCAGCCCCGCGCATGGCGCTTCAGGTCATTGACGACGCCATCCAGGCCTTCGGCGGCGCCGGCGTCTCGGCCGACACCCCCCTGGCCGAACTCTACGCCACGGTGCGCACCCTGCGGATCGCCGACGGCCCGGACGAGGTGCACAACCGCGCCATCGCCCGGCTGGAGTACGCCAAACACGGCGGCAGACCCTCGGCCTGAGAAACGGCGTCACGCCGTCCGCTTCCGAGGGAACCCCTGGCGGCGCCTGACGTTTTCCGGACAGGACGACGCGAGGCCAGCCGGGGCGTCGCAAGCGGGGACGGAACGGCTGAGATGAATGCGCGCTTGGAGCCCGATACGCGGGCGGCGTCCGACGTGACCCGTTTCAGGGCGATCCGGGGCGCCATGCCCGCCCTGGCGGAAGGCCTGTCGCCCGAGGATCTGGCGGCCCAGTCCATGCCGGACTGCAGCCCCGGCAAATGGCACCTGGCCCACACCAGCTGGTTCTTCGAGGCGATGATCCTGTCGGCCGACCCGGACTATGCTCCGGTCGATCCGCGCTTCCAGCAGCTGTTCAACTCCTACTACGAGGCCCTGGGCGAGCGGGTGCCCCGGCCCCAGCGCGGCCTGATGACCCGGCCCTCGGTGAACGAGGTCCTGGCCTATCGGCGCGAGATCGACCGCCGCATGGCCGCCTGGCTGGCCTCGGGGCCGTCCAGCGGCCATCAGCGCTATCTGTTCGAACTGGGCCTGCACCACGACCAGCAGCATCAGGAGCTGTTCCTGATGGACCTGCTGAACCTGATGGCCTGTTCGCCGCTGGACCCGGCCGCCTATGCGGTCGAGCCGCGACAGGCCCCGCCTGAGGCCGCGCGCGGCGGCGCCGTCGTCTTCGAGGGCGGCCTGGTCTCGATCGGTCATGGCGGCGCCGGCTTCGCCTTCGACAATGAGGGGCCGTCGCACCGGGTCTGGCTGGAACCCTTCGCCCTGGCCGCCGACCTGGTGACCAACGGCGACTGGCTGGGCTTCATCGCCGACGGCGGCTACGCCCGGCCCGAGCTGTGGCTGTCCGATGGCTGGGCCACAGTCAAGGCCGAGGCCTGGACCGCGCCCCTCTACTGGCGCCGCGACGGCGACGACTGGACGGTCCTGAGCCTGATCGGCCGCGCCCCGGTCGATCCGACCGCCCCGGTGCGGCATGTCAGCTTCTATGAGGCTGACGCCTACGCCCGCTGGGCCGGCAAGCGCCTGCCGTCCGAGGCGGAGTGGGAGCATGCCGCGACCACGGCGCCCGACGCCTTCTCAAACCTGTCGGGCGAGGTCTGGCAGTGGACGTCCAGCGCCTACGCCCCTTACCCCGGCTTCCAGCCGACGCCTGGCACGGCGGCTGAGTACAACGGCAAGTTCATGGCCAATCAGATGGTCTTGCGCGGCGGCGCCTTCGCCTCGCCGCCCGGCCACGCCCGCGTCACCTATCGCAACTTCTTCTATCCCCAACAGAGGTGGGCCTTCATGGGTCTGAGACTGGCCGAAGACGCCCCGCGCGGGCGCACGAGTTTCATTGAGGACGCCCAGACGGCCGCCTTCCGGCGCGACCTGGTCCAGGGCCTGTCCCGCGACCAGAAGGCCGTGCCGCCCAAGTGGTTCTATGACGCCGAGGGCTCGCGCCTGTTCGAAGAGATCACGGCCCTGCCGGAATATTATCCGACCCGTCAGGAGACGGCCCTGCTGCGCGACCGGGCCGCCGCCCTGACCGCCGACTTCGGCCCCGAGGCCGTCCTGGTCGAGTTCGGTTCGGGCGCCAGCGAAAAGACCCGCATCCTGCTGGACGCCGCGCCCGACCTCGGCGCCTATGTGCCGCTGGACATCAGCGAGACGGCCCTGCTGGACGCCGTCGCCCGCCTGTCCGCCGACTATCCGGCCCTGCGGGTCCAGCCGGTTCTGGGCGATTTCGAACATCTGTCGCCCTTGCCGGACGATTTGCCGCAGGGCCGGCGCATCGGTTTCTTCCCCGGCTCGACCATCGGCAATCTGGAGCCCGAGGAGGCGGTGCGGTTCCTGGCCTCGGCGCGTCGGATGCTGGGGGAGGGGGCGCTGTTCATCCTCGGCGTCGATCTGGTCAAAGACCCTGCGACCCTGGTCGCCGCCTATGACGACAGCCGGGGCGTCACCGCGGCCTTCAACCTGAACCTCCTGGTCCGCGCCAACGCCGAACTGGACGCCGATTTCGACCTGGACGCCTTCGCCCACCGCGCCGTCTGGAACCCGGATCACTCGCGCATGGAAATGCACCTTCAGGCGCTGCGTCAAACCGCCGCCCGCGTCGGCGACAGGGCCTTCACCTTCATGGCCGGAGAGACCCTCCACACCGAAAGCTCGCGCAAGTTCACGCCGGATTCGGTCGAGGCCCTGGCCAAGGAGTCCGGCTGGTCCATGGCCGGTTTCGAGGTTTCGCCCGAACCCCGCGTGGCCCTGGCCTTGCTGCGGGGGTGAGGGGGCCACTTCCTTTCTGTCTATACAGATAAGATCGTCATCCTCGGCCTTGTGCCGAGGATCCATAATCCCGGCGCCGGGCGTCGTGCCCCCTGCAAGACCGAGCCTATGGATCCTCGGCACAAGGCCGAGGATGACGGCCATGGGGGCGAGTGCATGGAAAAGAAAAAGGGCGGCGCATCCTCGACGCGCCGCCCTGCAGACTCTCACTGAAGCCGTGTCACTCGGCTTCGTTCGAAGCCGCGTCCTTCTTCGGCCCGTGCGAGGCCTCGCCGCCCTTGCGTCCGGCCTGGGCGGCCAGGCTGCGGTCTTGGGAGAAGCTTCGTTTTTCGCTGGGGACGCTTGCGCCCCCCTTGCGTGCGATTTCGCGCTGACGTTCGGGATCCATGGAGGCGAAGCCTCGCTTGGAAACGCCGGAGGGTCGCGAGGTCTGGCCGTCCATCGGTGTTCCTTTCAGTGCTGCCGTTGCGCTTGCCGAAATGAACCCTGTGACTCCGTGACGGTTCCGTAGGTAACTTCGTTTTACCAGCCGTGATCTGAACGTCTTTGTGGTTTGACTTCAAACGGCTGCATAGGGGCGGGAATCGCCTTCGCCGCCGCCGCCGGGCTCCATCGGCGGCATTTCGTCCGGAGCGTCGGCCGGGTCGATCTCGGGTTGTGGCGTCGGCTCGGGCTGGATTTCCGGTTGCGGCGTTCCGGGTGGCGTGGGTTCGACATAGGTCATGACGGTCTCCTCTGGCTTGAGAACGCTGTGTGACCCGCAATGTTCACTGTCCGACCTCGATGGGCGGGGGGAACTCGATTGAGGCGCGCCGGTTCAGTGTCCGAACCCCGGAGATCCCCATGACCCAGACCCCTATCGCCCCCACGTCCCCCGACGACATCGCCCTGGAAGACGACACCCTGACTCAGCGTCTGGACCGTCAGGCTGACGCCATCCTGGCCGAAGGCGAAGCCCGCAGCTTCGAGGACACCACCTCGATCCGCCAAGCCCTGCGCGAAGACGCCGAATTGATCCGCAGCAAGGTGATCAGCCGCGTCGAGACGGCCCGCGAGGGCATTCGCGACGAACCGATGAAGACCACCCTCTACGCCCTGGGCATAGGGGTGATCATCGGCATGCTGATGCGTCGCTGATCTTCCTATCGGTTTGATCGACATCGGATGCCGCCGCCTGGGCGGATGGCTTTGCTTGTCGCAGCTGCGCGAGGATCACGCCGATCCATCCCCACGCGGGTTCCTTATGAGTGCGGTGCAGCTCTTCCATCTCTGATCCCCAAAGGCCGCCTTTTCTTGGGACTTGACGGGGAGACGAGCAAACGAGAATTGGGAGAGCATTCATAAGGAGGGCTCGTGGCTGACATTCTGTCGCGAATACCCGTCGACGCCTTGCGTGTCTTTGAGGCGGCGGCGCGTCGATTGAGTTTCACCCTCGCTGCGGCCGAACTCGGCATGTCGCAGGCTGCGGTGAGTTGGCGGATTCGCGACTTAGAACAACGCCTCGGCCTGGCTGTCTTCGCAAGGTCGGGACGCGGTGTTCGCCTCACTGTGGAGGGGGAACGCCTGGCGGCGGCCTCGAGCGAAGCCTTCAGTCTTCTGCGGTGCGCGGCCCTGTCGGCGATGGAAGACAACGCCGGCGTCCTCTCTATCACGACCCTTCATTCCCTCGCCGTCCAGTGGCTGGGCCCGCGCGTGGGTCAGTTTCAGTTGTCCAACGCGGATCTGGCCGTTCGCATCGACACAAGCAGCGGGCTGTCCGTCCTGGGCGACGGGGGGTTTGACGTCGCCTTACGGTGCGGTCGGGGGCGCTGGCCGGGGCTTGAGAGCCTCTATCTGATGCCCGCGATTTTGACGCCTCTCTGCACGCCTGCTCTGCGGGATCGCTTTGCGCTGCGCACGCCGGCGGACCTGAAACATGCGCCTCTGGTCGGCGAAGCTTCGGAGTGGGATGCGTGGCTGGCCGCCGCCGACGTCGCGACAGAAGACAAGGCCATTGCGCCGAAACTGGCGGCGAGCAGCCAAGCTCTGGAAGTCGCCTCGGCCCTGGGCGGGCATAGCGTCGCCCTGGGGTCGCCTCTTCTCTACGCATCGGAGATAAGAAGCGGACTGCTGGTCCAGCCGTTTCCCCAGATTGTTCCTCTGACCGAGGGCTTCTGGCTGTGTTATCCCGCCAAAAATCGGTGTAGGGCCAAGATCGCTCGTTTCAGGGATTGGGTGCTGGCCCAGGCCAGCGCCGATCCCGATGTCGTCGCCGCTACGGAACGAGCGGGACGGACATTGGGCGAACCGCCTGACTAAGCCGGTCCCGTCGGCTCTCTCTGGATCGGCGCCTTCTGCAACGCCGCATCCGACACGAACGGATTGGTCCGCCGCTCCTCGCCGAAGGTCGAGATCGGTCCGTGGCCCGGCACGAAGGTCACGTCGTCGCCCAGGGGCCACAGCTTCTCCACCACGCTGCGGATCAGGGCGGGCGGATCGCTCATCGGGAAGTCGGTGCGGCCGACCGAGCCCTTGAACAGCACGTCGCCCACCTGGGCGAACCGGGCCGGCCGGTTGAAGAAGATCACATGGCCCGGCGTATGGCCCGGGCAGTGGCGCACTTCCCAGCTCGTCTCGCCCAGGCTGACGGTATCCCCATCCTCCAGCCAGCGATCGGGCGTAAAGGGTCTGGCCTCGGGCAGGCCGTACATCCGGCCGGTCTCCACGATCCGGTCGATCCAGAACTGGTCGGCCTTCTGCGGTCCGGTGATCTGGACCCCGGTCTTCTCCTGCATCTCGGCCGCGCCGCCGGCGTGATCCAGATGGCCGTGGGTGATCCAGATCTGGTCGAGAACCAGGCCGCGCCGCGTCACCTCGCCCAGAATCGCATCCACCGACCCGCCGGGGTCGATCACGGCGGCCTTTTTGGTCACCGTGCACCAGACAGTGGTGCAGTTCTGCTGGAGCGGCGTGACGGGCGTCACAAAGACGCCGATGGGGGAGGCGGGCTGGGTCATGACGCCTTCTTAGCCGCCCCCGTGACGCGAAACCACCGCTGCGGGCCACGCCCGCGTTGACCTTTGGAGCCCTTCTCGACATAAGGGCGGGCTTCGAGGCGCCGCTCCAAACGGGGCGGCCTTCTTGCTTTATCCATTCCGCGCCGGCCGTTCCGACGGTTCACGCGCCCCAGAGCGTCAGAAATCCCGACCATGCAAGTCGTCGAAAAGTCGAACGAAGGCCTCAGCCGCGTGATCGCGGTCACCATTCCCGTCGCGGAGCTGAACGAGAAGCTTGAAGCCCGCGTCAAGGAAGTCGCCCCTCAGATGAAGCTGAAGGGCTTCCGTCCGGGCAAGGTGCCGGTCGCCCACGTCAAGAAGACTTTCGGCCGCGACTTCATGGGCGAGATCATCAACGCCCAGCTGAACGAGACCAGCCAGAAGGCTCTGGACGAGGCCAAGATCCGTCCGGCCGCCCCGGCCGAGATGAAGCTGACCTCCGACATGGACAAGGTCATCGCCGGTCAGGAAGACCTGGCCTATGAGATGTCGCTGGAGATCATGCCGGACTTCACCCCGGTCGATCCCAAGACCCTGAAGCTGGAACGCCCCACCTATGAGGCGTCTGACGCCGATCTGGACGAGGCCCTGACCGAACTGGCCGGCCAGGCCAAGTCCTACGAGGACAAGAAGGGCAAGACCGTCAAGGCCGCCGAGGGCGACCAACTGACCATCGACTTCCTGGGCAAGCTGGACGGCGAACCCTTCGAAGGCGGCGCCGCCGAGGACGCGGACCTTGTGATCGGCTCGGGCCGCTTCATCCCCGGCTTCGAAGAGCAGCTGACCGGCGCCAAGGTCGGCGAGGAAAAGACCATCGAGGTCACCTTCCCCGAGAACTATCAGGCCGCCCATCTGGCCGGCAAACTGGCCACCTTCGACATCAAGGTGAAGGCCATCAAGTCCGAGGTCGAAGCCAAGGTGGACGATGAGTTCGCCAAGCGCATCGGCCTGGAATCGCTGGATCGCCTGAAGGAGCTGCTCAGCCAGAACCTGAACCAGCAATACGCCGGCGCCGCTCGCTTCAAGCTGAAGCGCGCCCTGCTGGACCAGCTGGACGAAGCCCACGACTTCCCCCTGCCGCCCAAGATGGTCGAAGCCGAGTTTGAAGGCATCTGGCAACAGGTCGAGGCCGACAAGGCCGCCGGCCGCCTGCCGGAAGAAGACGCCAAGAAGTCCGACGACGACCTGAAGGCCGAATACAAGAAGATCGCCGAGCGCCGCGTGCGCCTGGGTCTGGTCCTGGCCGAGATCGGCCGCGCCCACAATGTCCAGGTGACCGACCAGGAGCTGAACGCCGCCCTGCTGCAGGAAGCCCGCAACTATCCGGGCCAGGAGCAGGCCGTCCTGAACTTCTACCGCCAGAATCCCAACGCGGCCGCCCAGATGCGCGCCCCGATCTATGAGGAAAAGGTCGTCGACCTGATCGTCGGCCTGGCCGAAGTCACCGACAAGCCCATCAGCAAGGAAGAGCTGCTGAAGGAAGACGAAGAGGGCTGATCGCCTCCTTCATCGGATCGTGAAGAGGCGGGGGTAGAGGCCCCCGCCTTTTTCGTATGCGGGCCCCACCTTGTAAGGCGGCCTTCATAACGCGATATGCAGAACAACAAGGCGAGCGACCGCGAGTCGCGCGCTCCCCGCATTCTTGAGAAGGCTCCATGCGCGATCCGATCGAACTGATGAACATGAACCTCGTCCCCATGGTGGTCGAGCAGTCCAGCCGGGGCGAGCGCTCCTTCGACATCTTCTCGCGCCTGCTGCGCGAGCGGATCATCTTCCTGACGGGGCCGTTCGAGGACGGCATGGCCTCCTTGATCTGCGCCCAGCTGCTGTTCCTGGAGTCGGAGAACCCCAAGAAGGAAATCTCCATGTACATCAACAGCCCCGGCGGTCAGGTGACCTCGGCGCTCGCGATCTACGACACCATGCAATACATCAAGAGCCCGGTCTCGACCGTGGTCATGGGCATGGCGGCCTCGGCCGGCTCCCTGATCCTGACGGCCGGCGAGGCGGGCCAGCGGATCGCCCTGCCGAACGCCCGGGTCATGGTGCACCAGCCCTCCGGCGGCTTCCGCGGCCAGGCCTCGGACATCGAGCGCCACGCCGAGGACATCCGCTACACCAAGAAGCGGCTGAACGAGATCTATGTCCATCATACCGGCCGCACCTATGAGGAGGTGGAGCGCACCCTGGACCGCGACCACTTCATGTCGGCCGAAGAGGCCAAGGCCTGGGGCATCGTCGACCACGTCTATGACCGGCGCGAACAGGCGGACGCCGACGGCATAAAGACGCCCGGCGCCTGAGCCCCGTTTTCAGCTAGAATGAGGGGGCGCGTCCTGGCGGCGCGCCCCTTTCTTTTCGTCCATCGGAACCGAGATGCAGTTCACAAGAGACCCCTCAGGCACGATCGAGGTGGAGGGCGAGACCTACGCCTGGGAAATCCGACGCCAGCCACGCCCCGTCGGCGGCGCGGTGTGGGAGGGGATGGCCGTCTCCCTTCGCCATGTGGATTTCAAGCGCGAGGCCATCATCCAGTTTCCGCCGCCCTTGCGTCCCAACGGCCGGCCCGACGTGGAGAAGCAGCGGGTCAATGTCGATGCGGTGCGCAACGCCGTCACCGCCGCCATCGAGGCGGGCTGGGACCCGACCTCGCGGGGCAAGGCCATGGTTTTCGACGTGGACGCCGACGGCCGCTGAAGCGGTTCAGGGCCGCTGGGTGAAGACCCGGAACCCCGGCGACTGGGCGATGGCCAGCATTTCGGCGTCGCCGGAGGTGTCGCCATAGGCGGCCGTCAAGACCAGATCCTCGCCATAGGCGGCCTTCAGACGCCGCACCTTCTCCTCGCCCCGGCAGTTGGCGCCGTCGAAGGCGCCGGTCACCCGGCCTTCAGCGTCGAAGGTCAGGGGCGTTCCCAAGAGGGCCTCGGCGCCCAGCCGGCGGGCGAAGGGCTCAACCGTCGTCTCGGGCGAGGCGGTCACGATCACGCGATGGGCGCCCCGTTCGCCCCATTCGTTCCAGACCTTCAGCGCGTCCGGCCGCATGAAGCGGTCCCAGACCAGATCGGCGAACCGTTCCGCCTCGGCCTCCAGGCTTTCGCGGTCCATGCCGGCCAGAAATTCCTTGACCGAGGCGGCCTTGATCCGCCCCCGATCACGATCCCGCCCATAGGCCGCCAGGGCCGGCGCCAGCTTGACCAGGCCCAAGGCCCAGCCGCCCGGACCGGCCTTCCACCGCAGAAACTGCGTGAAACTGTCGCGAATCGTCAGGGTGCCGTCGAAGTCGAAGGCGACGAGCGGCTGTTCCGAATTGATCCGGGACTGGCGTAATTCCTGCAGGCTTCCCATGTCAGACATTCGCCGTGATCCCCAACGACACTGATCCATCCCCTTTCCGTGACCTCGCCCCTCCGCCTTCGGGGTTGTCGTGGAACGTGGGATGGGTGATTGTCATTTTTTGAAGACCTTTGCGTCCAGAGTGCTGGAATCAACGCGGAGGAAGCGCGTATCGGGCCATTTCGGTCCGCTCCGCGGGAGTGAGATAAGGGTCTATGACCAAAGCAGCCGGCTCTGACGCCAAAAGCACCCTGTACTGCTCGTTCTGCGGAAAGAGCCAGCACGAAGTCCGCAAACTCATTGCGGGACCGACCGTCTTCATCTGCGATGAATGTGTCGAACTGTGCATGGACATCATCCGTGAAGAGCACAAGATCGGCTTCAAGAAGACGAGCGACGGCGTCCCCACGCCCAAGGAGATTCGCGACGTCCTGGACGATTACGTCATCGGCCAGTCGCACGCCAAGAAGGTCCTCTCGGTCGCCGTCCACAACCATTACAAGCGTCTGAACCACGCGACGAAGAACAACGACGTCGAACTGGCCAAGTCGAACATCATGCTGATCGGCCCGACCGGTTCGGGCAAGACGCTGTTGGCCCAGACCCTGGCCCGCATCATCGACGTGCCCTTCACCATGGCCGACGCCACGACCCTGACCGAGGCCGGCTATGTGGGCGAGGACGTCGAGAACATCATCCTGAAGCTGCTCCAGGCGTCGGATTACAATGTCGAACGGGCCCAGCGCGGCATCGTCTACATCGACGAAATCGACAAGATCAGCCGCAAGTCGGACAATCCCTCGATCACCCGCGACGTCTCGGGCGAGGGCGTGCAGCAGGCCCTGCTGAAGATCATGGAAGGCACCGTCGCCTCCGTGCCTCCGCAAGGCGGCCGCAAACATCCGCAGCAGGAGTTCTTGCAGGTCGACACCGCCAACATCCTCTTCATCGTGGGCGGCGCCTTCGCCGGGCTGGAGAAGGTGATTTCGGCGCGCGGCGAGGGGGCCTCGATCGGCTTCGGCGCCAAGGTCAAGGAAATCGACGAGCGCCGCACCGGCGACATCCTCAAGGGGGTGGAGCCTGACGACCTGATGCGTTTCGGCCTGATCCCCGAGTTCATCGGCCGTCTGCCTGTCCTGGCGACGCTGGAGGATCTGGACGAAACGGCCCTGGTCACCATCCTGACCGAGCCCAAGAACGCCCTGGTCAAACAGTACAAGCGTCTGTTCGAGATGGAGAATGTCGAACTGACCTTCACCGACGACGCCCTGATCGCCGTCGCCAAGAAGGCCATCACCCGCAAGACCGGCGCGCGCGGCCTGCGTTCGATCCTGGAAGGCATTCTGCTGGAAACCATGTTCGAACTGCCGACCTTCGAAGGCGTCGAGGAGGTGGTGGTCAATGCTGAAGTCATCGACGGCAAGGCCCAGCCCCTGCTGATCTATTCCGAAGCCTCCAAGAAGAAGGCCGACGGCGCCGCCTGAACGGGCTGCGGCTGAACGTCACAAGGGCCGGAGCGACGCCGCTCCGGCCCTTTTCTTTGAAGACCCTCCCTTGCAAGCGGGGGAAGATTTCCCATTCCGAGCCCGCGTCGGCCGCGCATTTCTGCAACTCGCCCCGTTGAAAATCAGAGCTTTGTCGATCCCAGGCGCTGATCTCCCGTCGCGTCGCCGGGGCGCCTTATGCTGGCGGATCAGCCGAGGCGGCGCAGAGGCGTAACGGAGGTGACTTTCAAATCGGACACATCGGACACATCGGACACTGTTTTTCTGTGTCCGACAGCCGCGCGCCGACCGGCCGCAGATCCCGGCGGCGTGGGCGGAAAGACACGTGCATGTGGGCGGATGGGCGGCCACGCTTGAACCGCAGGTCTTTCAAACCACATACTCATCCGAACGCCGTCGGAATCGACGGGCCGTCACGCGCTGGTCGGGCCTCTTGCCCGGGCGACCGTGGCGGCGGGCCGGCGATCACCAATGGCCCAGGAGTACGCATCATGACTGACACCAAGATCCTGCCCGTCCTGCCGTTGAGAGACATCGTGGTCTTTCCGCACATGGTCGTGCCGCTCTTCGTGGGCCGCGAAAAATCGGTGAAGGCCCTCGACGAGATCATGAAGGGCGAAAAGCAGATCCTTCTGGCGACCCAGAAGAACAGCGTTGACGACGACCCGTCGCCCGACGCCATCTATCCCATCGGCGTCCTGGCCAGCGTCCTGCAGCTGCTGAAGCTGCCGGACGGCACGGTCAAGGTCCTGGTCGAGGGCAAGGGCCGCGCCCGCCTGACCCGCTTCACCGACCGCACCGACTATTTCGAAGCCGAGGCCGTCGAGATCGAGGACGAGCCGGGTGAGACCTCTCAGGCCGAGGCCATGCTGCGCGCCGTGGTCGAGCAGTTCGAAAACTATGTGAAGCTGAACAAGAAGGTGCCGCCCGAGGCCCTCAGCTCCATCCCCCAGATCACCGACGCCTCCAAACTGGCGGACTCGGTCGCGGCCCATCTGTCGGTCAAGATCATCGACAAACAGGGTCTGCTGGAAACCATCGACGTGCCCAAGCGGCTGGAGAAGGTCTATGGCCTGATGGAGGGGGAAATCTCCGTCCTGCAGGTCGAGAAGAAGATCCGCTCGCGCGTGAAGCGTCAGATGGAGAAGACCCAGCGCGAATATTATCTGAACGAGCAGATGAAGGCGATCCAGCGCGAGCTGGGCGAGACCGACGACGCGCGCGACGAAATCATGGACCTGGAGAAGCGCATCCGTAAGACGCGCCTGTCCAAGGAGGCCCGGACCAAGGCCGAGGCCGAGGTCAAGAAGCTGCGCAACATGTCGCCGATGTCGGCCGAATCGACGGTGGTGCGCAACTACCTCGACTGGCTGCTGTCCGTGCCGTGGGGCAAGGCCAAGCAGAAGCCGATCGACCTGGTGCGGGCGGAAGAGATCCTCGAGGAGGACCACTTCGGCCTGGAGAAGGTCAAGGAACGGATCATCGAATATCTGGCCGTCCAGGCCCGCACCGGCAGCCTGAAGGGGCCGATCCTGTGCCTCGTCGGTCCTCCCGGCGTCGGCAAGACCTCTCTGGCCAAGTCCATCGCCAAGGCCACGGGCCGTGAATATGTCCGCATGTCGCTGGGCGGCGTGCGCGACGAGAGCGAAATCCGCGGCCACCGCCGGACCTATATCGGCTCCATGCCCGGCAAGATCATCCAGTCGATGAAGAAGGCCAAGACCACCAACGCCTTCGTCCTGCTGGACGAGATCGACAAACTGGGCGCCGACTGGCGCGGCGATCCGTCCTCGGCCCTGCTGGAAGTGCTGGACCCGGCCCAGAACTCGACCTTCGGCGACCACTATCTGGAGGTGGACTACGACCTGTCCCAGGTCATGTTCGTGACCACCGCGAACAGCCTGAACATGCCGCAGCCCCTGATGGACCGGATGGAGATCATCCGGGTGTCGGGCTACACCGAGGACGAGAAGGTCGAGATCGCCAAGCGTCACGTCCTGCCCAAACAGATGAAGGACCACGGCCTGAAGGACGGCGAACTGGTCGTTCCGGAAGAGACCATCCGCGACCTGATCCGCTACTATACCCGTGAGGCCGGGGTGCGGTCGCTGGAGCGGGCCCTGGGCGGTCTGGCCCGCAAGGCCGTTCGCGAAATGGCCAAGACTGGGGCCGCCTCGATCACCGTCGATGCGGAAAAACTGGCCGAATACGCCGGGGTGAAGAAGTTCCGCTACGGCGAGACGGATGAGGAGGATCAGGTCGGCATCGTCACCGGCCTGGCCTGGACCGAGTTCGGCGGCGACATCCTGACCATCGAGGCGATCAAGATGCCCGGTCGCGGCCGCATGACCGTGACCGGCAACCTCAAGGACGTGATGAAGGAGTCGATCTCGGCGGCGGCCTCCTATGTCCGTTCGCGGGCTCTGGACTTCGGCGTCAAGCCGCCGGTGTTCGAGAAAACCGACATCCACGTCCACGTGCCGGACGGCGCCACGCCCAAGGATGGTCCGTCCGCCGGCGTCGCCATGACGGTGGCCATGGTCTCGGTCCTGACGGGGATCCCGATCCGCAAGGACATCGCCATGACCGGCGAAATCACCCTGCGCGGCCGGGTCACCGCCATCGGCGGTCTGAAGGAGAAGCTGCTCGCGGCCCTGCGTTCCGGGGTCAAGACGGTGCTGATCCCCCAGGAGAACGAAAAGGACCTCGCCGACGTGCCGGACAATGTGAAGTCAGGTCTGGAGATCGTGCCGATTTCCACAGCGGACGAGGCCCTGAAATGGGCCCTGGTCGGCGCCCTGACCCCGGTCGAATGGGACGAGACGGCTGAACCCCTGCCGACGCCCGTTCCCCCCGCGGAGGGCGCCACGGCGGCTGTCAGCCACTGAACGCGACTTAAGTCGCACGCCGGAACGCCGCCGACAGCCCGTCGGCGGCGTTTTCGCTTTTGACGCGAGCGCCTATCGGACGTTTACTGACCGTTTGGAGGGATGACGATGACGAAAGCGGAACTCATCGGTCGCATGGCGACGGCGGCGAACATCAGTCGGGACCAGGCCAAGGCGGCGCTGGAGGCCTTCACCGACGGTGTTGTCGAGGCCCTGTCTCACGGTCACGACGTCAAGCTGATCGGCTTCGGCAGCTTCACCACGATCGAGCGCAAGGCGGGGGTGGCGCGCAATCCTCAAACCGGCCAGGCCATAGCGCGGGCCGCCTCCCGCACCGCCCGCTTCCGCGCCGGCGAAGGCCTGAAAAGCGCCTTGAACGCCTGACGCCCAGAGGGCATAAGCCCCGCTCTGGTTTCAAGGGCGGCTAGCTCAGCTGGAAGAGCATCTCGTTTACACCGAGAGGGTCGGCGGTTCGAGCCCGTCGCCGCCTACCAATCAAAAAGGCCGCCGGATTGCTCCGGCGGCCTTTCGCATTGGGTCTGAGGCTCCGATCAGAACCGGAAGCTGGCCCGCAGCAGCAGCGAATAGCGGACATAGTCCTCCAGCAGCTCGGCGTCGCCCGTCAGGGACAGCATGCCCAGCTCGTTGCCCAGGTTCATGCGGAAGCCCAGCAGCAGGCCGCCGCCCTCGACGGCGTCCGGCGACAGGATGAAGTCCGGCCCGCCGCTGGCGAAGCGGGCGATGGTCTCCCCGGCGTCGACCGACAGGTTCTGGCGATAGCCGATCCGCAGTTCGGGGCGGATCCAGCCGTCGCGGCCGAAGCCGTAGCCGACGTTCATCGCCGCCACTGCCGAGAAGATGTGGCTGTCGCGGGAATCGATGTCCAGATCGAAGCCGTCGCCGCCGCCCTTTTCGGATCGGGCGTCTTCCGACAGGCGGAAGTATTCAGCGTAGATTTCGGGACGGACGTTCAGCCGGCCGTAGTTGCGCTCATAGGAGGCGCCCCCGGCGGCGGCGGCGGTCCAGCCGTGCCAGTCGGAGGTATTGTTCAGATAGACGCCGCCGGCGACCAGCGAGCGGTCGGCGCTGAAGCTGGCGTAGCCGCCGGCCGCCCGAGCCCAGGTGGTCCAGTACTGGCCCTGGGCGCGCCAATAGAGGCCCAGCTCCAGAAGATTGGCGGACAGGACCTCTTCGGCCTCCGCTTCCGGATCCTTGATGTCCGAGGAGGTGAAGGCCGCCGTCACGCCGAAAGCGCCCAGGCTAGAGCCCTTCTCGACGCCGCCGGCCACGCCGAATCCTTCAGAACGGAAGCCGTAGGAGTCGGTCTTGTCCTTGTCTGCGTAGAAGTTGATCTCCTGCAGCCAGGCGCTGGTCTCGCCGGGCGCGGCGGAGGCGTTGCGACCGGTCAGGGCGCGGGTCACCGCGTCCACCCCGGCCGACAGCGACATCAGCGGACCGCCCGAATGGTCCGGCAGCATCTGCTCATAGGCGTCGATGAAGCCGTCGCGGCCCGTCTGGGACAGGAACAGGTTACGAACCGTCTCATTGGCGCCCAGGGCGGCGTAGACGGCGTCATAGGCCGAGGCCTCGACCGGGATCAGCCCGGCCTCCTGGGCGGTGCGCCGGCGCGCGTCGATATAGAGGCTGTTGGCGCCCTGATCGACGCCCGCTTCGACGACATAGAGATAGGGCGAGTTTTCGGCGAGCAGCTGCTTGTCGATCTGGCCGACGTTCAGCGTGCCGGCCTTGATGATGTCGAACCGCTCCGGTCCCTCCAGCAGGGAGGAGAAGCGCACGCCCAGCTGCGCGCCCGTCGCCAGGGTGGCGGCGCCGCTGACGTTGAAGCCGCCGGCGCGATCGGCCTTGGGGTCCAGGGTCGTGATCAGGACGCCGTCGGCCCCCACGTTCAGGCTGGAGATGTTGGTGGCGGTCGTCTGGGTCGCGTTCAGCGTGCCCTTGGAGACGTTGATGTCCAAGGCGCCGTCGCTGTCGGTTATCGCGCCCTGCACCACGGCGCCGCCGCTGATCGCCAGCCGGTCCGCGCCGGCGCCGAAGGCGATGTCCCCGACGACCGTGCCGTTCTCGACATTGAAGGTGTCGGCGCCCGAGCCGAGCTTGATTGCGCCCACGATCTGGGGCTCGCTGGCGTCCGGCACTCCGTCCTTGTCGGTGTCTGTCGCAGTGCTGTCGGCCGCGGCGGGAATACCGTACTGGCGCAGGGTGACGCCGCTGGTGTTGGCCGACAGGTCGATGGCCGTGACCGTGCCGGAGACGTCCGCCAGACTGCTGGAGCTGGCGGTCAGGGAGCCGGCGATCACGCCCGCATTGTTCAGCTGGGTCAGGGAGCCCGACTGATCGCGGATCACGGTCGCCGAACCGTCGTCGCCGCCGTAGGAGGCGATCATTGTTCCGGTGTTGGTCAGGCTGCCGACGTTCGCGCCGGCGCCGATCAGAACGCCCGTGGCGACCTCGGTTCCCTTGCCGGCCACGACGGCCTGGATGGTCCCGGTGTTGACCAAGGCGGGGGCAGAGACGCCGGCGCCGACCTGGATGGCGGTGGCGTTGGCGTCGACGGCCGAGGCGGCGATCGAGCCTTCGTTGCGCACGCCGCCCGCAATCGTCACGGCCTGTCCGCCGTCCACGCCGAGTTGAAGCCCGCGTCCCTGAATGCCGGAATAGACGCCCGATCCGGTGATGGCGCCCCGGTTGATCAGGCCATAGGCGGCGTCGCCCGTTCCCACCGCGCCCAAGTTCACAGTGTTGGCGGTGGAGCCGATCAGCAGGGCCGGCGCGGCGCCCAGAGAGGTGAGGGCGGCCGTTGTCTCGCTGGCGTCGGGCACGCCGTCGCCGTCGCGGTCCAGATCATCGCGGTTCTTGACGCCGTCGCCGTCGTCGTCCTCGTCGCCGTTCTTGACGCCGTCCTTGTCGTCG
The DNA here is from genome assembly GCF_059424365.1 of Brevundimonas sp. GW456-12-10-14-LB3. Lineage (NCBI taxonomy): Bacteria > Pseudomonadati > Pseudomonadota > Alphaproteobacteria > Caulobacterales > Caulobacteraceae > Brevundimonas > Brevundimonas sp. GW456-12-10-14-LB3. The sequence continues at coordinate 31,080 of NZ_JBWKZJ010000008.1, read as the reverse complement.
TCGCCGTCGATGCCGGCGGCCGAATAGGCCAGGGCCTTGTCCAGCAGGACGCCGCCCGCGACATCGGCGCCGACGCGCACGGCCGGTCCGCCCTGAAGCAGGTCATCGGCGTCCAACTCATCCAGGAACAGGGTGGTGGCGTTGTCGAAGGTCCCGGTGGAGGGGCGCGCCGGAGGCGGGGTGGTGTAGCGATAGCCGGTGGTGGCGATGGTGGAATGGATCTTCAGAGCGCCGCCCACGGCGCCTTCGACCGAGACCCCGGTCGCGCCCGCGCCGGTGGCCGAGATGGAGCCCGCTAGATCCACATTGCCCGAGACCGGAGCCGTGGTGCGGACGCCCGCCGTGTTGTCGCCCACGACCCGGATGGTGCCCAGGCTCTGAACCTTGCCGTTCACCGCCGATTCGACGCCGAGCCCGTAGGAATTATTGCCTTCGACCGTAATGGAGCCGCTGGATTCGACCAGGACGTTGCCGGTGAAGGGCGATGCCCCGGTCACCCGCACGCCATAGCGGCCGGTTCCCGTGGCGAAGGGGCCGTCCAGATCGCCGTCGCCGTCTGTGTCCTTGATGTCAGCCGTTTCCTGGCTGTCGGTGATGGAGATCGTCCCGCCGACCGTGACCGACCCGGTGTTGCCGCCGTTGACCAGGATGCCGGTGGCGCCGTCGGCGGCCTTGTCCATGGTGATGGAGCTGCCGCTGTCCAGATCGACCGTGTTGTTGGAATCAAGCGTCACGGCCGCGCCCGAGTTGACGGCGACCGAGCCGCCGCTGGCCAGACGGACGTTGTCCGCCGCCGTTCCGGTGGCGTTCGCCGTGCGGATCGGGGTGGTCCGGGCGGTCGAGACGACGACCTCGGCCTGAGCGCCGCTTACGGCCATCAAGGGGGCGATCGCCACGGCGGTCGCGAGCAGAATACGCATTCGGAAGAAAACCCCTGGTGGTCACGCGATCACGATGCAGGCGACCCTTTAGCAGGGTCCGGGCCAGCCTTCCCCAACTTTATCGAATTTGAGGCGAATGCAAGGCCGCGCTCCATCTGCTGCGGCGCCGAAAGGGCGGGGTGGTCGGGCCAAGGTCCTGATTTTCAGTCGTGATGGGCGGGGTTCGGAGGGTTTTTCTCGCTCCCTATTGAGCTTTGCCGCAGCCGGGTCTAGGGGCGAAGATCATGGTCAACCGCCTCTGAGGATGAGGCATCCATTCCGCGCCTTTCGGCGTTTGCGAGCGCAGACCTGACGAGAACCCCCGAATGACCCTGACTGATCTCGACGTCCACGAAAGCGAACTTCGTCTGATTCCCGGACTGGACGTGGAGGTGGCGGACACCTTGAGGGCGTTGAAACAGGCGTCGCAGGACGAGCGGCCGCGGCTGTTGGACACCACCATGCTGTACGCGCCCCGGTCCGGCGGCGTGAAGCGATACCTGCTGTCGAAGAAGGCGTGGATCGAGGCCAATCGGCCGGGGGTCAGCCATTCCCTCATCGTGCCGGGCGCCCGACACAGGGCGCGGGCGGACGGGATCGTTCAGCTGCGCGCCACGCGACTGCCGTTCGGAGACGGCTATCGTTGGCCCAGTTCGGTCAAGCGCTGGAGCGCCTGGGTCGCGGCCATGAAGCCGTCGATCATTGAGGCGGGCGACCCCTATACGCCGGGACAGGGCGCCCTGGAGGCCGGCCAGAGGGTCGGCTGTCCCGTCGTCGGCTTCTGCCATTCGGACCCAGCCGGCCTGGCGGCGCTTCATTTCGGCGAGTGGGCCAAGAAGCCCGTCGAAAAGCGCTGGGCCCGTCTGTTCTCCCAGTTCGACCGCGTCGTTTCGCCCAGCCGCTTCATCGCGCGGCGGCTTGAGGAGGCGGGGGTGGACAATATCGTCATTCGTCCGCTGGGCGTCGAGGTCGACACCTTCCGGCCCGACCGCCGCGATCGGTCCTGGCTGCTGAAGGAACTGGGCCTCGGCCCAGACGCACGCCTTCTGTGTTTTGCCGGCCGTCCCGCCAAGGAGAAGAACGTCGATGTTCTGATCGAGGCGGTCCAAAAGCTGGGCGCCCCTTATTATCTGGTCCTGGTCGGCGCTGGTTCGGGCATGCCCGCCGAGGACCGGGTGATCTCCCTGCCTTATGAGAAGGACCCGCGGGCGGTGGCCAAGATCATCGCCAGCTGCGACGCCTTCGTTCACGCCAATGACAAGGAGCCCTTCGGTCTGATCGTGCTGGAGGCCATGGCCTGCGGTCGGCCCGTGGTGGGCGTAAACGCCGGGGGCGTGGCCGAGACGGTCGATTCGACCGTGGGCCAGTTGGCCGCCAGCGCCGAGGCCGACGACTACGCCCAGGCGATCGAGGCCTTGTTCGCCCGCGACATCGAGGCCATCGGCCGCGCCGCCCGCGAAAAGGCGGTCAGCCGGTTCGCCTGGAACCGCGTCTTTGAAGACCTGTGCATGGTCTATGGAGAGCTGACCGGAGAGGCCGCCTTCGTTCAGCCCGAGGCGGCGTTCGCCGTCCACTGATCCGAAGCGGGCGCCGCCCGTCTCCGGGGACGGTATTGCGGTCAGCGCCGATCATACCCCGGAAGGGGATGATGTTTTTCCAAGAAATAGGGGATTTGCGCGCTTGCGGGGCGGCGCGCCGCTTCCTCGTTACAGAAGAAGTGGCGCGAGTGACGGGGCTCGAACCCGCGACCTCCGGCGTGACAGGCCGGCACTCTAACCAACTGAGCTACACCCGCGTACCTGGGTCGAAACTTTAGAGTTGTTTCGAAAACTGTGTGGGAAGGCGGTGTGCGCCACTCCATCTATTTCTAGAGAGAGTGGCGCGAGTGACGGGGCTCGAACCCGCGACCTCCGGCGTGACAGGCCGGCACTCTAACCAACTGAGCTACACCCGC
>NZ_JBWKZJ010000008.1:0-28108 GCF_059424365.1 Brevundimonas sp. GW456-12-10-14-LB3 | reverse complement strand
GCGTTTCCCGACCGAAGCGGCTGTGCGCCCCGGCGAGGGGCGTCGTTTAGGCGGGCTTACACAGCGCGTCAAGCGACCTTTTTCGATAAGACGGGCCTCAGCGCGACGGGGCTGTGGGCGAAGGGACCGCCGCCGGTTGGGGCGGGGTGTGCGGACCCGCCAGACCGCCTGCAGCAGGCTCCTGGGCGGCGACGGCGGGGGCGGGCGGTTCGTAATAGACGCCGACGCCCGGCCCAAGCGGCAGGTCCAGCGTGACCCAGGCCGCCACCATGATCAGGCCGGCGACCAGGAAGGCCCCTGCATAGGGCAGCATGGTCGCCATCAGAGACCCCAGGCCGAAGCGCGGATCCCAGCGCTGGGCGAAGGTCAGGATCAGGGGGAAGTAGCTCATCAGCGGCGTGGCGATGTTGGTGACCGAATCGCCCATCCGATAGGCGGCGGTCGTCATCTCGGGCGAAATCCCCAACAGCATGAACATCGGCACCACGATCGGAGCCAGGGCGGACCATTTGGCCGAGGCCGAACCGATGAACAGGTCGAAGAAGCAGGAGACGAAGACCACGCAGATCAGCAGCAGGGGGGCGGGCAGGGCCAGGCTCTTCAGCTCGGCGGCGGCGTTGACCGCCAGGATCGGCCCCAGCCCCGACCAGTTGAACATGGCTACGAAATGGGCGGCGAAGAAGGCCAGCACGATATAGGGCGCCAACTGGGCTATGCCGTCGCGCATCATGCGGACCAGGTCCCGATGCGACTGGATCGACCGCGAACCGGCCCCATAGGCGGCGCCCGTCAGGAAGAAGGTCACGGCGAAGAAGGCCACCAGCGAACGGTACAGGGGATTGAACCTCTGTTCGGGCTCGGCCGCCGGATCGACGAAGGGCGAGCCGGGCAGGAGGGTGATCAGGGCCCAGAGGGCGATCATCCCCATCAGGGCCAGTCCGGCCCAGGCCAGGCCGCGCTTCTCATCGGCGGTCAGGGGCTGTTTCTCGGAGGCGGCGGGAGCGGCGGCGTCCGCCGACGGCGCCCACGGCCCCAGGCGCGGCTCGATCACCCGGTCCGTCAGGAACCAGACGATGGGGGTGAAGACCAGGACGACCCCGATGATGAAGAACCAGTTGCCGGCGATGTTCACCGAATAGGAGGGGTCGATCAGGTGGGCCGCCGGCTCAGTGATCCCCAGGATCAAGGCGTCGCTGGCGCCGGGAAACAGATTTCCGGCATAGCCGCCCGACACGGCCGCAAACCCGGCGGCCAGACCCGCCAGGGGGTGCCGACCCGCCGCAGCGAAGATGACCGCCGCCAGGGGGATGACCACGACATAGGAGGCGTCCGACGCATGGTGGGAGACCATGCCCGTCACAACCACGATCGGGGTCAGGATCGCCCGCGGCGCATTCAGCAGGGCGCCGCGAATCGCCGTGGCGAACAGGCCCGCCCTTTCCGCCACCGAAGCCCCGTAGATGATGGTGACGACGATCCCCAACGGCGGGAAGTCCGCCAGGGTGCGCGGCATGCCTATGATCAGCCGCTCCAGGTTTTCGGGCGACAGCAGGCTCTGGGCCGCCAGCCGATCGCCCGTCACCGGATTCACCGCCGACCAGCCCAGGGCCGCGCCGATCATGCTGAGCAGAATCAGACCGCCGACCAGCCAGAGGAAGAGAAAGACTGGATCGGGCAGACGATTTCCGATCCTCTCGACCGTGTTCAGAAGGCGCGCGGCTGGATTCATCGTTGGACTTTCGGGTGCGAACTCAGGCCGTCAGTAGGGCCGCGCGCCGCCGAAGACGGCAAGCGCCCCACCTGCGACATATAGCCCGAAAACCTGCGACCGATTCGCAACAAAAAACCCGTCGTCACAGGGGTTTGAACCGCGCCGACGTTGGGTCTAAGAAGCCCCGAATCCCGCCTCTCCCCGGCGGCCGAGGTTCTTTGAATGAACGCATTTCTGCTCGAATATCTGCCGGTGCTGATCTTCGCCGGCGTGGCCGCCTTCATCGGCGTGCTTTTCATCGCCCTGCCGCTGCTGCTGGCGCCGAAAAATCCGGACGCCGAGAAGCTGTCCGCCTATGAGTGCGGGTTCAACGCCTTTGACGACGCGCGGATGAAGTTCGACGTCCGCTTCTATCTGGTGTCCATCCTGTTCATCATCTTCGACCTGGAAGTGGCCTTCCTCTTCCCCTGGGCCGTGTCGATGTTCGACCTGTCGCAGGCGGGCATGATCTTCGCCTTCTGGTCGATGATGGTCTTCCTGGGCGTCCTGACCATCGGCTTCATCTATGAATGGAAGAAGGGAGCCCTGGAATGGGAGTGATCGCGCCTTCGTCGCCGCTTCCCGGCGCAATGGTTCCCGCCAACTCGGCCGCCCGGTCGACGGTCGAGGGCTATGACCCCAAGGTCCATGACAAGTTCTTCGAGGCGGTGAACACCGAACTGGGCGAGCGCGGCTTCCTGACCGCCTCGCTGGACGACGTCATCACCTGGGCCCGCACCGGCTCGCTGATGTGGATGACCTTCGGCCTGGCCTGCTGCGCCGTCGAGATGATCCAGATGTCGATGCCGCGCTTCGACGTGGAACGCTTCGGCATGGCCCCGCGCGGCAGTCCGCGCCATTCGGACCTGATGATCGTCGCCGGCACCCTGACCAACAAGATGGCTCCGGCCATCCGCAAGGTCTATGACCAGATGCCCGACCCTCGCTACGTCGTGTCTATGGGCAGCTGCGCCAACGGCGGCGGCTATTATCACTACAGCTACAGCGTCGTGCGCGGCTGCGACCGCGTGGTGCCGGTGGACGTCTATGTGCCCGGCTGCCCGCCGACGGCCGAGGCCCTGCTGTACGGCCTGCTGCAGCTGCAGAAGAAGATTCGCCGCACGGGGACCATCGACCGATGAGCTCGCTGGCCGTTCAAGCCCAGTTCGAGGCCGCCTTGACGCCGATGGGCGCCGAGCTGGTCGGGGCGCTCGCCGGCGACGGCTGGGGCGTCGAGGCCCAGGTCGCCTTTGGCGAACTGACCCTGGTCGCGCCGCGCGAACACATCGTCGAGGTGATGACCGCCCTGCGCGACCGGTTCGGGTTCCAGCAACTGCTGGACGTCTGCGGCGCCGACTACCCGGATCGCGAAGAGCGGTTCGAGGTGGTCTATCACCTGCTGTCCCTGACGCGGAACGCCCGCATCCGGGTCAAGGTCGCCACCGACGAGGTCCAGCCGGTCCCGACCGTCTGCCACGTCTATCCGTCCGCCGGCTGGTTCGAGCGTGAAGCCTACGACATGTACGGGATGATCTTCGCAGGCCATCCCGACATGCGGCGCCTGCTGACCGACTACGGGTTCGAGGGGCATCCGCTGCGCAAGGACTTCCCCATGACGGGCTATGTCGAGGTCCGTTACGACGAAGAGCAGAAGCGGGTCGTCTATGAACCCGTCAAGCTGACGCAGGAATTCCGCACGTTCGACTTCCTGTCGCCGTGGGAAGGCGCCGACTATCCGGCGCCCGTCCTGCCCGGCGACGAAAAGGCTGGAGTGAAGGGCTGATGGCTGACGGCGCCCGTATCCCTGCGTCCGCGAACAGCGGCGGCGGCGGAGATCCCTTCGAAGACATGCCGATGGATCACCGGACCGACCATGCCCGCGACATGGACGACCGCAAGTTCACCATCAACTTCGGCCCGCAGCACCCGGCCGCGCACGGCGTGCTGCGTCTGGTGCTGGAGCTGGACGGCGAGATCGTCGAGCGCGTCGATCCGCATATCGGCCTGCTGCATCGCGGCACCGAAAAGCTGATGGAGGCCCGCACCTATCTGCAGAACGTGCCCTATCTGGACCGGCTCGACTATGTGGCGCCGATGAACCAGGAGCACGCCTTCTGCCTGGCCATCGAGAAGCTGCTGGGCATCGAGGTTCCGTACCGGGCTCAGCTGATCCGCGTCCTCTATTCGGAGATCGGCCGGATCGGGAACCACCTGCTGAACGCGACCATGCAGGCCATGGACGTCGGCGCCCTGACGCCCCCGCTCTGGGGTCACGAAGAGCGCGAGAAGCTGATGGTCTTCTACGAGCGCGCCAGCGGGGCGCGTCTCCACGCCAACTACTTCCGCCCCGGCGGCGTCCATCAGGACCTGCCGATGGACCTGATCGACGACATCGGTCGCTGGTGCCTGGAGTTCCCCAAGGCCCTGGCCGACATCGAGAGCCTGGTCACCGAAAACCGCATCTTCAAGCAGCGCAACGTCGACATCGGCGTGGTGTCCAAGGAACAGGCCCTGGCCTGGGGCTTCTCGGGCGTGATGCTGCGCGGCTCGGACATCGCCTGGGACCTGCGCAAGTCGCAGCCCTACGAGTGCTACGCCGAGATGGAGTTCGACATTCCGGTCGGCAAGAACGGCGACTGCTGGGACCGCTACCTCTGCCGCATCGAGGAGATGAAGCAGTCGGTGCGCATCATGGAGCAGTGCATCCATAAGCTGCGCAACTGCCCCGGCGAGCCGGTGATGGTCGAGGACAACAAGATCGTGCCGCCGCGTCGCGGCGAGATGAAGCGGTCGATGGAATCCCTGATCCATCACTTCAAGCTGTACACCGAAGGCTTCAAGACGCCGGAAGGCGAGGTCTATGCGGCCGTCGAGGCGCCCAAGGGGGAGTTCGGCATCTATCTGGTGTCGGACGGCACCAACAAACCCTATCGCGTCAAGATCTCGGCGCCGGGCTTCCGTCACCTGCAGGCCATGGACTGGATGAACCGCGGCCACCAGCTGGCTGACGTCTCCGCCATCCTGGGCTCGCTCGACATCGTTTTCGGAGAAGTGGACCGATGAGCGTTCGTCGTCTCGCCAAGGAACAGCCGGCCTCGTTCGCCTTTTCGAAGGACACCCAGGCCAAGGCCGAATGGTGGATCAAGAAATATCCGGAAAACCGTCGCCAGTCGGCGGTGATCCCGATCCTGTGGCTGGTGCAGAAGCAGGAAGGCTGGGTCTCAGAACCCGCCATTCGCGCGGTCGGCGAACTGCTGGGCATGCCCTTCATCCGGGTGATGGAGGTCGCGACCTTCTACACCATGTTCATGCTGGAGCCGGTCGGCAAGACCGCCCTGATCCAGGTGTGCGGCACCACGCCCTGCATGCTGCGCGGCGCCAATGAGCTGATGAAGGTCTGCAAGGAAAAGATCGGTCCCAAGGACCATCTGTCCGCCGACGGCCGCTTCACCTGGCAGGAGGTCGAATGCCTGGGCGCCTGTTCCAACGCGCCCATGGCACAGATCAACGACTACTATTACGAAGACCTGACGCCCGAGACCATGGCCCAGATCATCGACGATTTCGCGGCGGGCAAGGCGCCCAAGCCGGGCTCCTACATCGGTCGCCACAACGCAGCGCCGGCCGGCGGGGCCAAGACCCTGCTGGACCCGAAGCTGTATGACGGCTCGGCCGCCAAGCCGATCAAGAAACTGCCCAACAGCGATCCCGCGCCGGTCGAGAAGGCTCCGGCCTGATGCCTGCCCCTGACCTCGACAGCGACGAAGGCCGCGCCGCATACCGCAAGGAGCTGCGCCAGGTCGCGCGCCCCCTGCGCGCGGGCGGACTCGCGCTCGTGGTCGGCGCCGCCATGCTGATCCTGTTCACCCGGCAGGGCACGCCCGGCCTGGGCGACTGGGCCTATACGGCCTCCTACGTCATGCTGGGCCTGGGCTGGGCCTGCGTCATCGGCGCCGTCTACACCCGCACCCAACATCACCGACGCCGTATGCGCGAGCTGGAAGGCGCTTCGTCATGAGCGCGTCGATCTACTGTGGTTTCTTGAACTCGATGCAGCGTGCCGGGGGGCGCCATGTCGACGGATCAGAAGCGGGCAGGGCGCCGCGCGCCCAAGCGCGGCCGAGGCGGGTGGAGCCCCGCCGGGACAGGTCGATTGCTGGTCAATCTGGCCGGCGCGGCCAGTCTGTCGCTGAGCGCTGGGTCCGTGACGCAAACCCCGCCCACATCCCCTTCGGTCGCCCCCGCGACTGCTCCCTCTACGCCTACACCCGGTCCTGCTGATGCTTCCGAACCGCGTAACAAACCCAGCCCTGAACCGCGTCAGCCGCCGCCCGGCCAGCGCGATCTCGGCCTCGAACGCCAGTCCGCTCTCGGTCCCCCCCGTCGGCGTAGACGCAGGAGCAGCCTGATGGTCGGCATTCTCGAAGACAAGGACCGGATCTTCACCAACCTGTACGGCTTCCACGACTGGACGCTGGACGGGGCGAAGACCCGCGGCGCCTGGAACGCCACCAAGGACATGCTGGACCTTGGCCGCGACTGGATCATCAACAACGTCAAGGCGTCCGGCCTGCGCGGCCGTGGCGGCGCAGGCTTCTCGACCGGTCTGAAATGGTCATTCATGCCCAAGGAAGTGAAGGATCGGCCTCACTACCTGGTCGTCAACGCCGACGAATCCGAGCCCGCGACCTGCAAGGACCGCGAGATCATGCGCCACGATCCGCATCTGCTGATCGAAGGCTGCCTGATCGCCAGCTTCGCCATGCAGGCCCACGCCTGCTACATCTATCTGCGCGGCGAATATGTGCTCGAGCGCGAGCGGATGGAGGCGGCGGTCAAGCAGGCCTATGAGGCCCGGCTGATCGGCAAGGACAATGTCCACGGCTGGGACTTCGACGTCTATATCCACCACGGCGGCGGCGCCTATATCTGCGGCGAAGAGACCGCCCTGCTGGAATCCCTGGAAGGCAAGAAGGGCCAGCCCCGTCTGAAGCCGCCGTTCCCGGCCGGCGCGGGCCTGTACGGCTGCCCGACCACGGTGAACAACGTCGAGTCGATCGCCGTCGTCGGCACCATCCTGCGCCGCGGCGCAGACTGGTTCGCCAGCTTCGGCCGCCCGAACAACACCGGCACCAAGCTGATGTCGCTGTCGGGCCATGTGAACACGCCCTGCGTCGTCGAAGAGACCATGTCGATCCCGCTGCGCCAGCTGATCGAAGAGCACGGCGGCGGCGTTCGCGGCGGCTGGGGCAATCTGAAGGCCATCATCCCCGGCGGCGCCTCCTGCCCGGTCATCACGCGCGAACAGGCGGAAACCGTGCTGATGGACTTCGATTCCATGCGCGAGGTTCGCTCGTCGCTGGGCACCGCCGGCGTCACCGTGATGGACGAGTCCACCGACATCGTGAAGGCGATCGCCCGCATCAGCTATTTCTTCAAGCACGAGAGCTGCGGCCAGTGCACGCCGTGCCGCGAGGGCACCGGCTGGATGTGGCGCGTGCTGGAGCGTATGGCCGTGGGCGAGGCCGATCCGTCGGAAATCGACCTGCTGCTGGACGTCGCCGGTCAAGTCGAGGGCCACACCATCTGCGCCCTGGGCGACGCGGCCGCCTGGCCGGTCCAGGGCCTGATCCGTCACTTCCGTCACGAGATCGAAGACCGTATCGCCAACTACCGCAGCCGCCGCGCGAACTTCGCCGGCCACGCGATCGCTGCGGAGTAGGGATGCGCCGCTTGTCCGCCATCGTGATCGGAGCCTTGGCTCTCGCCGCTTGCGGCGAGCGCGAGGCTGCGCCCACGCCTGCGGAAAAGGTCGCGGCCGCAGCCAAACCGTCCGACGCCGTGAAGACGGCGCCGGCGGTCCTGACGCCCGTCGATCTGCGCCGGGTCTGTCGCGCGGGCCTCGCCGCCATTCACGGGCAGCAGCCCGGCGCCGTCGCCATCGACGGCGTGGAGGGCGAGGTGGTCCACGCCTCTTGGCGCGCCCCGGTCGACGGCGGCCGGATGCGCGCCGATTGCCGCGTCGAGAAAGACCTGATCGTGTGGAAACCGCTCGATCTGCCCGATCCAACCTTCGTGCGCTGGATGAACCAGTCGGACGATCCGGTGGTCCGCTACGTCATGGACGGCGAGACGATCACCATCACCCAGACCCTCCCGGATGGGACGACGGAACAGGCCGAATTGGCCGTTCCTGCTGAAGAAGAGGCCCGCTGATGCCAGTCGCCAAGGTCAACGGCGTCGAAGTTGAGTTCGAGCCCGGCATGACCGTGCTCCAGGTCGCCGAGCGCGCGGGGCAGGAAATCCCGCGCTTCTGCTACCATGAACGCCTGTCCATCGCCGGCAACTGCCGCATGTGCCTGGTCGAGGTGAAGCCCGGACCGCCCAAGCCCCAGGCTTCGTGCGCGCTTCCGGCCGCCGACGGCCAGGAGATCTTCACCGACACCCCGATGGTGAAGAAGGCCCGCGAAGGCGTGATGGAGTTCCTGCTCATCAACCACCCGCTGGACTGCCCGATCTGCGACCAGGGCGGCGAGTGCGATCTGCAGGACCAGTCCATGGCCTATGGCCGCGACGGTTCTCGCTATGCCGAGAACAAGCGCGCGGTCGAAGAAAAGAACATGGGGCCGACGATCAAGACCTTCATGACGCGGTGCATCCAGTGCACCCGTTGCGTTCGCTTCATCACCGAGGTCGCCGGCGTGCCGGACATCGGCATGATCTCGCGCGGCGAGGACGCCGAGATCACCACCTATCTCGAGAAGTCGGTCGCCTCGGAACTGTCGGGCAATGTCAACGACCTGTGCCCGGTCGGCGCCCTGACCCACCGGCCCTGGCAGTACCACTATCGTCCGTGGGAACTGAAGAAGACCGAGACCATCGACGTCATGGACGGCCTGGGCTCGAACATCCGCGCCGATTACCGCGGCTCCGAGGTCATGCGGGTCCTGCCGCGCGTGAACGAGGGGATCAACGAGGAGTGGCTGTCGGACAAGAGCCGCTATGTCGTCGACGGTCTGACCGCGCGCCGCCTGGACCGCCCCTGGATCCGCGAGAACGGCAAGCTGCGCGCCGCCACCTGGAACGAGGCGCTGGACGCCGTCGCCGCCCGGCTGAAGGCCGCCTCGGCCGACCGCATCGGCGTCATCGCCGGCGACCTGCAGGACGCCGAGTCGATGAAGGCGACCCTGGACCTGTTCCGCGCCCTGGGCTCCAAGAACACCGACTGCCGCCAGGACGGCGCCGCCCTGGGCTATGGCCCGCGCGAGGGCTGGCTGTTCAACTCCGGCCTGCAAGGCATTGAAAAGGCGGACGCCATCCTGATCGTGGGCGCCAACCCGCGCGTCGAGGCGCCGCTGCTGAACGCCCGTCTGCGCAAGAGCTGGATCAAGGGCGGGGTCGAGATCGGCGTCATCGGCGAACAGGCCGACCTGACCTTCGACTACGCCTATCTGGGCGCCGGGTCGAAGACCCTGGCCAAGCTGCCCAAGTCGGCGATGGACTTCCTGACCAAGGCCGAGCGGCCGGCGATCATCGTCGGCTCCGGCGCTCTGGGCGGGGAGGGCGGCGCCGCCGTCCTGAACGCCCTGGGCGCCCTGGCCAAGAAGGTCGGGGTCGTGACCGACAGCTGGAACGGCTTCAACGTCCTGCACCACGCCGCCGCGCGCGTGGCCGGCCTGGACATGGGCTTCGTGCCGGCCGAGGGCGGCCTGACGGCAGCGGACATGCTGAAGCCGGGCGCGCTGGACGTTCTGTTCCTGCTGGGCGCCGACGAAGTCGATCCGACCGGTTCGAACGCCTTCCGCGTCTATCTGGGCAGCCACGGCGATCGGGGCGCGCACGGCGCCGACGTCATCCTGCCGGGCGCGGCCTATACCGAGAAGTCGGGCCTGTATGTGAACACCGAAGGCCGGGTGCAGATGGCTGAACGCGTCGTCTTCCCCAAGGGCGAGGCCAAGGAAGACTGGGCGATCATCCGCGCCCTGTCCGCCCGCGTCGACCAGACCCTGCCGTACGACACCCTGGACCAGCTGCGCGCCAGGATGATGGCCGATCATCCGACCTTCGGCCGGATCGACTATCTGCCGACGCCGGCCGCCTTTGACCCGTCGAAGCTGGGCGTCAAGGGCGACCTGGGCGACCGGGCCTTCACCTCGATCGTCGCCGATCCCTATCTTTCCAACCCGATCGCGCGCGCCAGTGCGACCATGGCCGAACTGTCCGCCCTGCGGATCGCCCCGGTCGCGATGGCGGCGGAGTAAGTCATGGACGCTGCTACCTCCTTTTGGGCCACGCCCGGCGGCTGGACGCTGATCACCCTCGGTCAGATCCTGCTGATCACCGTCGGCGTCCTGGTCGCCGTCGCCTTCCTGCTGCTGGCCGACCGCAAGGTCTGGGCCTCGGTGCAGATGCGCAAAGGGCCGAACGTCGTCGGTCCCTTCGGCCTGCTCCAGTCCTTCGCCGACATGATCAAATTCGTGCTGAAGGAGGTGGTCATCCCCTCCGGCGCGGACAAGGCGGTCTTCATCCTGGCGCCGGTCATCACCGTGGTCCTGGCCTTCATGGCCTGGGCCGTGATCCCCTTTGCGCCGGGCTGGGTGGTGTCGGACCTGAACGTCGGCATCCTGTACATCTTCGCCGTGTCGTCGCTGGGCGTGTACGGCATCATCATGGGCGGATGGGCTTCGAACTCGAAGTATCCGTTCCTGGGTTCGCTGCGTTCGGCGGCCCAGATGGTGTCCTATGAGGTCTCGCTGGGCCTGATCATCATCAATGTGATCCTGCTGGCCGGCACCATGAACCTGTCGCAGATCGTCGAAGGTCAGAGCGGCTATTTCTGGAACTGGTACGCTTTCGGCGGCGGGCAGGGGACCTGGCCCCTGATCGTGATCCTGTTCCCCATGTCGATCGTCTTCTTCGTCTCGGCCCTGGCGGAAACCAACCGCCCGCCGTTCGACCTGCCCGAAGCGGAGTCGGAACTGGTGGCCGGCTATCAGGTCGAATACAGTTCGACCACCTATCTGCTGTTCATGATGGGCGAGTACGTCAACATCGTCTTCATGTCGGCGATGATGACCATCCTGTTCTTCGGCGGCTGGAACCCCGGCTTCCTGTCGCAGGAGACGCTGGACGACCTGCCGGCCTGGATCGCCTATACGATCTATCTGCTGACCTTCGTCACCAAGACCGTCTTCTGGTTCCTGGCCATCGCCCTGGTGAAGGCCTTCGTGCCTCGCTTCCGCTATGACCAACTGATGCGGCTGGGCTGGAAGATCTTCCTGCCCGCCTCTCTGGTCGCCGTGGTGGTCACTGCCGCCTGGCGCGTCTTCGCGGTGGGGGCCTAGATGGTCTCGCGCGCCGTCATCCTGGCCATGGCCGCGTCGGGGGGGCTCGCCGCCTGCACATTCGCGCCCATTCCCGCACCGGCGCCGACCGATCCCGCCGCGTCGCTGGAGCGGCGCGAGGACGGAGCGCGCCGTGACGGCGAGACGGTCAATCTGTGCCGGATGATGAACCGCGACGATCCCCGCTATAAGACGATGGACTGCAAGGACGTGCTGCGGAGGGGCGGAGCATGACCCGTCTGATCCTCCCGCTGCTGGTCCTCGCGCTTGTGATGACGGCCTGCGCCCCCGACACCCGGATGCCTGAATCCGGCTATCAGTGGCAGCAGCGCCAGGAGCGGATCGAGCGCGAATGGCGCGCCGCCCAAACCCAGGTTCCAGCCCAGACCCCGACCAAGACCCGGGCCGTCGCCCCGGCCCAGACTTCAACCAACGGCGCCCCTGCGCCAGAGGATCGCTCGTGATGTTCACCCGTATCGCCCAGGCCGCCAAGGGCGCGATGATGCTCGACGCCATCGGCGCCATCGGCCTGACCCTCAAATACATGGCCCGCCCCAAGGCGACCGTGAACTATCCGTTCGAGCGGAACCCGCAATCGCCCCGCTTCCGCGGCGAACACGCCCTGCGCCGCTATCCGAACGGTGAAGAGCGCTGCATCGCCTGCAAACTGTGCGAGGCCATCTGCCCGGCCCAGGCCATCACCATCGAGGCCGAGCCCCGCGCCGACGGCAGCCGCCGCACGACCCGCTACGACATCGACATGGTCAAATGCATCTACTGCGGCCTGTGCCAGGAGGCCTGCCCGGTGGACGCCATCGTCGAGGGCCCGAACTCGGAGTTCACCGTCGAAACGCGCGAGGAGCTGCTGTACGACAAGGCCCGGCTGCTGGACAACGGCGACCGCTGGGAACGCCATATCGCTAAGAATCTGGAACTCGACGCGCCTTACCGCTAAGGCGCTCACGCTAACGGGTCGGCGATTCCCAAACGGGGTCACGACCGAGACGAAAGGGGCCTCGTCCCGACATGCTGCAAGGCATAGCCTTCTATCTGCTGGCGGCCACCGCCGTGGTGTCCGGCCTTCTGGTCGTGACCGCGCGCAATCCCGTGCACAGCGTTCTCTTCCTGATCCTGGCCTTCTTCTCCTCTGCGGGTCTGTTCGTCCTTCTCGGCGCCGAGTTCCTGGCGATGCTGCTGGTCGTCGTCTACGTCGGGGCTGTGGCGGTGCTGTTCCTGTTCGTCGTGATGATGCTGGACGTCGATTTTCTGAAGCTTCGGGGCGGCTACGCCCGCTACTTGCCGATCGGGGCCATCGTCGCGGCCGTGCTGCTGTTCGAGATGATCCTTGTGTCCATCGCCGTCATCCAGGGCGGCGCGACCGCCGGCCTGACGGCGCCGGGCGCGCCGAGCGCCGACATGACCAATGTCGAGGCGATCGGCCGGGTGCTCTATACGGACTATGTCTACTTCTTCCAGGCGGCGGGGATCGTGCTGCTGATCGCCATGATCGGCGCCATCACCCTGACCCTGCGCCACAAGCCGCATATCAAGCGCCAGAACATTTCGGACCAGGTCAACCGCTCCGTCGCCAAGGCGATGGAGGTCAAGTCGGTGCAGACCGGGCAGGGCGTCTCGCCCGAGGAGCTTCTCTGATGGAAATCGGTCTGATCCACTATCTCGGCACGGCCGCCGCCCTGTTCACCATCGGGGTCTTCGGCATCTTCGTGAACCGCAAGAACGTCATCATCATCCTGATGTCGATCGAGCTGATCCTGCTGGCCGTGAACATCAACTTCGTCGCCTTCTCGGCCTATCTCAATGAGGTGTCGGGGCAGATCATGGCCATGTTCGTCCTGACCGTGGCTGCGGCCGAGGCCGCCGTCGGCCTGGCCATTCTGGTGACCTTCTTCCGCAACCGCGGCGACATCGCCGTCGACGACGCCTCCGTGATGAAGGGCTGAGCGTGAACCTCCACACCCTGATCATTCTCGGGATCTTCGCCCCGCTGCTGGGCGCGACCATCGCCGGCCTGTTCGGCCGTCGGATCGGCAACATCCCGTCGCAGACCGTAACGACCGGCCTGCTGTTCTTCTCGTGCGCCGTCGCCTGGACGGTCTTCGGCCAGTGGACCTGGGGCCATCTGGAGCCCTTCACCATCGGCCTGGCGCCCTTCATCAATGTGGGGGACTTCCAGTCGGCCTGGTCGATCCGCATCGACGCCCTGTCGGCGACCATGCTGATCGTGGTCACCAGCGTCTCTTCGCTGGTTCACCTCTACTCCTGGGGCTATATGGCCGAGGACGACAGCCGGCCGCGCTTCTTCGCCTATCTGTCCCTGTTCACCTTCATGATGCTGGCGCTGGTGACGGCCGCCGACTTCATGCAGATCTTCTTCGGCTGGGAAGGCGTGGGTCTGGCCTCCTATCTGCTGATCGGTTTCTGGTACAAGAAGCCGACCGCCAGCGCCGCCGCCATCAAGGCCTTCGTGGTCAACCGGGTCGGCGACTTCGGCTTCGTGCTGGGGATCATGACCGTCTTCTGGATGTACGGCACGATCGAGTTCGCCGAACTGTTCCCGCTGGTCGCCTCCAAGGCGGGGACGACCTGGGAGTTCCTGGGCGTCCAGTGGTCCGCGCTGGATCTGGCCGGCTTCCTGCTGTTCATCGGGGCCATGGGCAAGTCGGCCCAGTTCTTCCTGCACACCTGGCTGCCGGACGCGATGGAAGGCCCGACGCCGGTGTCCGCCCTGATCCACGCGGCCACCATGGTGACCGCCGGCGTCTATATGGTCTGCCTGCTGTCGCCGATCTATGAGCACGCCCCCGGCGCCGCCCAGATCATCGCCATCATCGGCGCGATCACGGCCCTGTTCGCCGCTACGGTCGGCCTGACCCAGAACGACATCAAGCGGGTCATCGCCTATTCGACCTGTTCGCAGCTGGGCTATATGTTCTTCGCGGCGGGCGTCGGCGCCTATCAGGCGGCCATGTTCCACCTGTTCACCCACGCCTTCTTCAAGGCCCTGCTGTTCCTTGGCGCTGGTTCGGTGATCCACGGCATGCACCACGAGCAGGACATGCGGAAGATGGGCGGCCTGTGGAAGCTGCTGCCGATCACCTATGCCGTCATGACCATCGGCACGATCGCCATCACCGGCCTGGGCATCCCCGGCGTCGGCGGCTTCGCCGGCTTCTATTCGAAGGACTCGATCATCGAGAGCGCCTACGCCTCGGCCGCCAGCGGCCATAGCGCAGTCGGGCTGTTCGCCTTCTTCGTCGGCATTATCGCCGCCGGTCTGACCGCCTATTACTCGTGGCGTCTGGTCTTCATGACCTTCCACAACAAGCCTGTGTGGAAGGAAGAGGGCGACGCTCACCACGCCGACGACCACGCCTCGCACGCCCAGCTGGAAACCCATTCCGAGCCGATCGCCGACGGTCACGACACGCACGGTCACGACGACCATGCCCACGACGACCACGGCCACCACGGCCCGCTGCACCCGCACGAGAGCCCCTGGGTCATGCTGGTTCCGCTGATCCTGCTGTCGGTCGGCGCCGTGGCTGCAGGCTTCGTCTTCGCGCCGCACTTCATCGGCCACCACGAGCATGAGTTCTGGCGTGGCGCCATCTTCACCGGCGAGCACAATCATGTGCTCCACGAAAGCCACGAGGTTCCGACCTGGGTGAAGTGGTCGCCCCTGATCCTGACCCTGATCGGCACGGCCTTCGCCTACTGGATCTATGTGGCGCGCGAGGGCATGGGCCGTCGCATGGCCGAGCGGGACGGCGCGATCTACCGCTTCCTGTACAACAAGTGGTACTTCGACGAGTTGTACGACTTCGTCTTCGTGCGCGGCTTCCGGGCCCTGGGCGACGCCTTCTGGAAGATCTTCGACGTGAAGATCATCGACGGCTTCGGCCCCAACGGCGCCGCCTGGGCCTCGCTGAAATCGGCCGGCTGGCTGTCCAAGTTCCAGTCCGGATTCCTCTACTACTATGCCTTCGTGATGCTGCTCGGGGTGGCTGGTCTGCTCACCTTCGCCATCCTCGCGTGGGGAGCCTGATCCCGTGCCCTACATCCTGAGCCTCGTTACCTTCCTGCCGCTGGTCGGCGCCCTGGCGATCTATCTCGCCCGGCTGGCCTCCAAGTCCCAGGACGCCGCCGCCCCGGCCGCGCGCTGGATCGCTCTGCTGACGACCCTGGTCGTCCTGGGGGTCTCGGTCGTGCTGGTCGCCGGTTTCGATCCGTCGAACACCGCCTATCAGTTCGTGGAGATGGTCCCCTGGTTCGCCGGGGCCAGCTATCATCTGGGCGTCGACGGGGTTTCGATCCTGTTCGTCCTCTTGACGGCCTTCCTGATGCCGATCTGCATCCTGGCCAGCTGGAAGTCGATCGAGACGCGCGTCGTCGAATATATGATCGCCTTCCTGATCCTGGAGACCCTGGTCATCGGCGTCTTCACGGCCCTGGACCTGTATCTCTTCTACATCTTCTTCGAAGGCACCCTGGTGCCGATGTTCCTGATCATCGGCATCTGGGGCGGCGCCAACCGGATCTACGCGGCCTACAAATTCTTCCTCTACACCCTGCTGGGGTCGGTGCTGATGCTGCTGGCCATGCTGTGGATGTCGCACACCGCCGGCACCACCAGCATTCCGGAGCTGAAGCAGTACGCCTTCAGCCCCGCCGTTCAGCCCATCCTGTGGCTGGCCTTCTTCGCCTCCTTCGCGGTGAAGATGCCGATGTGGCCGGTCCACACCTGGCTGCCCGACGCCCACGTTCAGGCGCCGACGGCCGGTTCGGTCATCCTGGCCGGCATCCTGCTGAAGCTGGGCGGTTACGGCTTCATCCTGTTCAACGTGCCCATGTTCCCGGTCGCGTCCGAGATGTTCCGGCCCCTGGTCTTCACCCTGTCGGTGATCGCCATAGTCTACACCTCGCTGGTCGCCTGGCGTCAGACGGACATCAAGAAGCTGATCGCCTATTCGTCGGTCGCCCACATGGGCTTTGTGACCCTGGGCATCTTCGCCGGCAACGACCAGGGCATGCAGGGCGCCGTCTTCCAGATGATCAGCCACGGCCTGATCTCGGGCGCGCTCTTCCTGTGCGTCGGCGTGGTCTATGACCGGATGCACACGCGCGAGATCGCCTTCTACGGCGGCCTGACGTCGCGCATGCCCTGGTTCGCCGCCATCTTCCTGATGTTCACCATGGCGAATGTCGGCCTGCCGGGCACCTCGGGCTTCATCGGCGAAGTCCTGACCATGACGGGCGCCTATCGGGCCTCGACCTGGGCGGCCCTGGTGGCGGCCTCGGGCGTCATCTTCTCGGCGGTCTACGCCCTGACCCTGTATCGTTCGGTCATGTTCGGCGAGATCACCAATCCGAAGCTGATGACCATCGCCGACATCGACAAGCGTGAGCTTGCGCTGTTCGTGCCGCTGATCGTCGGCACCCTGTGGCTGGGCGTCCATCCGGCCGCCGTCCTCGATTACACCGGGCCCGCCGTCGAGGCCCTGACCAGCGCCTATCGCGCCGCGATCGGCGGGTGAGACCAAGCATGCCTGATCTGTCCTCCGCCCTGCACCTCGCCGCCTCGGAGCTGACCCTTGCGGTCGGCGCCCTGGTCCTGCTGATGGTCGGCGCCTTCATCGGCGACAAGAGCGCCCGGCTGGTGTCCATCCTGTCGGTCCTGCTGCTGATCGCCGCCGCCGCCATCGCCGTCATGGGACCGTGGGGCGTCGCCTTCAACGGCGCCTATGTGGCCGACCCGCTGGCCATCTACGGCAAGAGCGTCATCTATCTGTCCGCCGCCGTGGCCGTCGTGCTGGGCGACGGCTGGATGAAGCGCACCCGCATCGCCAAGTTCGAATATCCGGTCCTGATCGTCCTCGCGGCGGTCGGCATGGGGATGATGGCCTCCTCGGGCGACCTGATCTCCATGTATGTCGGCATCGAGCTGCATTCGCTGGCCCTGTACGTCCTGGCCGCCTTCCACCGCGACGACGCCAAGGCGTCGGAAGCGGGCCTGAAGTATTTTGTGCTCGGCGCCCTGTCGTCCGGCCTGCTGCTGTACGGCGCCAGTCTGATCTACGGCTTCGCCGGCTCGATGCGCTTTGAGGACATCGCCGCTTTCGCCCAGGACCATCCGGGCCCGGGCCTGGTGTTTGGCCTGGTCTTCCTGATCTGCGGCCTGGCGTTCAAGGTTTCGGCGGCCCCCTTCCATATGTGGACGCCCGACGTCTACGAAGGCGCGCCGACGCCGGTCGTTGCCCTGTTCGCCACCGCGCCCAAGATGGCCGCCATGGTCCTGATCGCCCGGGTTCTGGAAGGCGGCTTCGCCGAGGCCCACGCCCAGTGGTCGCAGGTCCTGATCGCCATCTCCCTGCTCAGCTTCGTGGTCGGCGCCTTCGGCGGCATCGCCCAGAAGGACATCCAGCGTCTGCTGGCCTATTCGTCGATCGCCAACATCGGCTACGCCCTGCTGGGCATCGCCGCGGGCACCAGTGCGGGCCTTCAGGCCATGCTGATGTTCATGACCCTGTATGTCATCGACCAACTGGGCTTCTTCGCCATCCTGCTCAGCCTGTCCAAGTCGGGCCGCCCGATCCGACGCGTCGCCGATCTCGCCGGTCTGAAGAAGGATCGTCCGGTCACCGCTGTGGCCCTGACCGTCCTGTCCTTGTCGGTGCTGGGCATGCCGCCGCTGTCGGGCTTCTGGGCCAAATACTATGTGTTCGGGGCCGCTGCCTCCGCCGGCTTGTGGCCGGTCGCCGCTGTCGGTCTGGTCGCCTCGGTCGTCGCCGCCTTCTACTATCTGCGGATCATCAAGCTGATGTGGTTCGATGCGCCCATGGATGAGATCGCGATGGACAAGGCCTCGCCGGAAACCAACGTCATCGGCTGGGCCTGCGCCGCCTTCGCCTTCCCCCTGGTGATCGTCGGTCTGACCTGGCTGGAGCCGCTGACCAAGGTTGCGAGCGCCGGCTTCGGGAACGGTTAGGGCGTTGACGCCCGCCCCCCTGGTCATCCTCGACGAGATCGACTCGACCAACGCCGAGGCCCGGCGTCTCGCCGAGGCCGGAGAAGCCGGGCCGCGCTGGATCGTGGCTCGGCGCCAGACCGCCGGTCGCGGTCGCCGCGGCCGCAAGTGGGAGACCGAACAGGGCAACCTGGCGGCCACCCTTTTGATCACCACGCCCAAGTCGGCGGCCGAGGCGGCCCAGGCCACCTTCGTCGCCGCCCTGGCCGTCGCCGACCTGCTGGACGTCTTCGTCTCGCCGGCCCTGGTCTCGATCAAATGGCCGAACGACGTCCTGCTGGACGGGGTCAAGGTCTCCGGCATCCTGGTCGAGTCCGGCGCCCATGCGAACGGCGACCTGTGGCTGGCCGTCGGCATCGGCGTGAACCTGGCCCATGCGCCGGACAATACGGAGCGCGGCGCGACTGCGGTCGCCGAGCGTCTGCGCGCCGACCTGGCCTTCGCTCCTCCCATCGAGGCCGCCGCCGAGATCCTGGCCGAGACCTTCGCCGTCTGGTGGGGCCGCTGGCAGACCCTGGGCTTCGAGCCTGTGCTGGACGCCTGGACCAGCCGCCTGACCGGGCTGAACGGCCCGTGCGTCGCCCGCCTGGACAATGAAACCCTGGAGGGCCTGGCCGAGGGGGTAGAGGCCGATGGCGCCTTGCGCCTGCGTCTGGCCGACGGTTCGGTGCGTTTGATCTCGGCCGGCGACGTCTTCTTCGGCCAAGGAACTCAGGCGGGGGCCGCCTGATGCTGCTGGCCATCGAACAGGGCAACACCAATACGCTGTTCGCCGTGCACGACGGATCGGACTGGATCGCCCAGTGGCGCGCCGCCACCGAGGCCAGCCGCACTGCGGATGAGTACGCCGTCTGGCTGAACCAGCTGATGGTCATGAAGGGGCTGCAGTTCGCCGCCCTGACCGGCTGCATCATCTCCAGCGTGGTGCCGCAATCGATCTTCAACCTGCGCAACCTGTCGCGCCGCTATCTGAACATCGAACCCCTGGTGATCGGCGAAAACGCCAAGCTCGGCATCGACGTCCGCATCGCCAAGCCCAGCGAGGCGGGCGCCGACCGTCTGGTCAACGCCATCGGGGCCAAGCTTGTCTATCCCGGCGACCTGATCGTGATCGACAGCGGTACGGCCACCACCTTCGACATCGTCGCCGACGACGGCGCCTTCGAGGGCGGTCTGATCGCGCCGGGGATCAATCTGTCGCTCCAGGCCCTGCACGAGGCCGCCGCCAAACTGCCGCGCATCGCCATACAGAAGCCCGAGCATGTGATCGGCAGGGGCACGGTCGAGGCCATGCAGTCCGGCGTCTTCTGGGGCTATGTCTCATTGATCGAAGGCCTGGTCGCGCGCATCAAGGCGGAATGGGCGCGGCCCATGACCGTCATTGGAACCGGCGGGGTCGCCAGCCTGTTCGAAGGCGCGACCGACAGCATCGATCACTTCGATCCCGACCTGACTATCCGCGGCCTCCTCGAAATCTGGCGTCGTAACGCCCATTTGACGGACTGAATGAAAAAGCAAACCCAAGACGAACTCGTTTTCCTGCCGCTGGGCGGCTCGGACGAGGTCGGTATGAACCTCAACGCCTATGGCTTCGGGCCAGAGGCCAATCGTGAATGGCTGATCGTCGACGTCGGCGTCACCTTCGGCGATCTGTCGACGCCTGGCGTCGACGTGATCGTGCCGGACCCCACCTATCTGGAAGGGGAGACGATCAAGGGCATCGTCCTGACCCATGCGCACGAAGACCATATCGGCGCCCTGGGCTGGCTGTGGCCGCGCCTGAAGGCGCCGGTCTACGCCACGCCCTTCACCGCCTATCTGATCCGCGACAAGCTGCGCGAGCGCGGCATTCTGGACGAGGTCGAACTGATCGAGGTGCCGCTGGGCGGAACCGTCGACATAGGCTCGTTCGGCGTCACCTTCGTCAACATGACCCACTCGATCGCCGAGCCCAGCGGCCTGGCCATCGACACCCCTCTGGGCCTGGTTTTCCACACCGGCGATTGGAAGATCGACGACCAACCGGTCATCGGGACCAAGACCGACGCCCCGACCATCCGAGGCCTGGGCGACGAAGGCGTCCTGGCCATGGTCTGCGACTCGACCAATGTCTTCGTGCCGGGCGTGGCCGGGTCGGAAGGCGACGTGGCCGTGGCCCTGGCCAAGCTGATCTCGACTTTGAAGGGCCGGGTCGCCGTCGGATGCTTCGCCTCCAACGTCGCGCGGATGGACAGCGTCATCCGCGCCGCCGAGGCGTGCGGGCGTCGCGTCGCCCTGGCTGGCCGGTCGATGCACCGGATCACCGCCGCCGCCAAACACGTCGGCATGCTGCAGGACGTGAAACCCTTCCTGTCGGACGAGGAGGCGCGCGTCTGGCCCGCCGACCAGATCCTGTACCTGTGCACCGGCAGCCAGGGCGAGGCGAGGGCGGCCCTGTCGCGCGTCGCCGACGGCACGCACCCCGTCGTGAAACTGGGCCTCGGCGACCACTGCATTTTCTCGTCGCGCCAGATCCCCGGCAACGAACTGGCCATCGGCAATCTGCAGGACCGTCTCGCGGACCGGGGCGTGCGCCTCTACACCGAGAAGGATCACCCCGGCATCCACGTCTCCGGCCACCCGTGCCGCGACGAGCTGAAGCAAATGTACGAATGGGTCCGGCCGCAGATCGCGGTTCCGACCCACGGGGTGCGCCGCTTCCTGCTGGAGCACGCCAACCTGGCCAAGGAGGTCGGGGTCAAGGAGACGGTGACCCCGCGCAACGGCGACATGGTCCGCCTGGCGCCTGGTCCGGCGCAGATCATCGACGAAGTGCCGAACGGCCGGCTCTATGTCGACGGCGGCATGCTGGTGACCGAACAGGGCGAGGCCCTGAAGGAGCGTCGCCACGCCTCGACCAACGGGGTGCTGATCGTCAGCTTCGCCCTGGACAAGCGGGGCCGGATCGTCAGCGACATCGACATCCGCAGCGTCGGCCTGCCGGGCGACACCGCCACGCCTCTGGGCGACGCCCTGGACAATCTGGCCGAGCGGGTCGAGCAGGTGGTCAAGAGCCTGAAGGGCGAGGCCCTGGAGGACGAACTGGTCATTGAACAGGCCGTCGCCCGCGTGTTGAAGAAGGCCAGCCAGCAGATCTGGGATCGCCGTCCCATCGTCGAGACGGTCGTCCTGCGGGTCTGACGGTGCCTTCCGCTGGCGCTCCGGTCATGAGCCGATCTATATCGCGCTCATGGCCGAACGACTCTTCCTGCTGAACCCCGACTGGCACGACGATCAGGGCGGGCCCTGGTTCTGTCCGCCCGGCGCCTATATCGAGGGCGTCCTGGCCTTCTATCCCCAGCTGCGGGAGGCGCTTGAGGTGGTCTATCTGGACCACCCCCGGCCGCGCGCGCCAGTCGTCGCCGAGGTCGGCGAGGCGCATCAGAGCTGCCCGATCCTGATCCTGGACGGCGAACTGGACTGGCCCGAGGCCCAGGTCAGCGAAGTCACCGGCCGCCGCTTCCTCCAGGACCACGCCATCGCCCCCTATCTGGCGGCCCGCTACGGGATCGGTCGGCCGCATCCCTGAGGGCGCGGCTGGGTCCTGCAGTCGATCTCTTCCAGGCAAGGCTGTATGCCTGGCTGATCTGCGGCATGGCGGGGACTCGTCGTGGGGAGGCTGATCCTCTAGATCGGTTTCAACCGGACGCTAAAGTTCCGACAGGAGGTCTCATGCCCATCGGCCCCGCCACCATGTTCGGCATCTACATCATCGTCTGGTGGACGGTTTTGTTCGCGGTCCTTCCGCTGGGAACCTCGCGCGAGACCCACACCCCGCCGACCGACGGCGCCCAATGGGGCGCCCCGACCACGCCGAATCTGAAACGCAAATTCCTCACCACCACCTGGGTGTCGGTGATCGTCTGGGCCTTCGTCATGGTGCTGATCTTCACCGGCTGGCTGCCCCTGCCGGACTTCTCGCGCGCCCCGGCTCTCTAAACGCCATCCCGGCCTAGCTTTCGCCCCGGTCCAGCGGCTAAAGCCTTGGTCTGTCTCTACGCCTAGGATTCCCCATCATGCGCCTGTCGCGCTTTTTCCTGCCCACGCTGAAGGAAGCCCCTTCGGACGCCCAGATTGTTTCGCACCAGCTGATGCTGCGCGCCGGCATGATCAAGCAGGAGGCCGCCGGCATCTACGCCTGGCTGCCGCTGGGCCTGAAGGTGCTGCGCAAGATCGAGCAGATCGTCCGTGAGGAGCAGGTGAGGGCGGGGGCGGTCGAACTGCTGATGCCGACCCTGCAACTGGCCGACCTGTGGCGTGAGAGCGGCCGTTACGACGCCTACGGCCCCGAGATGCTGCGCATCACCGACCGGCACGAACGCGAACTTCTGTACGGACCGACCAATGAGGAGATGATCACCGACATCTTCCGGGCCTATGTGAAGTCCTACAAGTCGCTGCCGCTGAACCTGTTTCACATCCAGTGGAAGTTCCGCGACGAGCGCCGCCCCCGCTTCGGCGTGATGCGCGGCCGCGAGTTCCTGATGAAGGACGCCTATTCCTTCGACGTCGACGAGGCCTCGGCCCGCAAGGCCTACAACCGCATGTTCGTGGCCTATCTGAACACCTTCGCCCGCATGGGGTTGAAGGCCGTGCCGATGCGCGCGGACACCGGCCCGATCGGCGGCGACCTGAGCCACGAGTTCATCGTCCTGGCCGAGACCGGCGAGAGCGCGGTCTTCTGCGATAAGAAGCTGGTCGAAATGCCGGCGCCGGGCGCGGACGTGGACTGGGATGATCTTCAGTCAATCGTTGATCAACGAACCGCCCTCTACGCCGCGACCGAGGAAATGCACGACGAAGCCCGGTTCGAGGCCGAGACCGCCGAGGGCGATCGCCTGTCGGCGCGCGGCATCGAGGTCGGCCACATCTTCTATTTCGGCGAGAAATATTCGGCGCCGATGAAGGCCCGCGTCGCCGGTCCCGACGGCCAGGACGCGAATGTCCACATGGGCAGCTACGGCGTCGGCGTGTCGCGCCTGCTGGGCGCCATCATCGAAGCCAGCCACGACGAGGGCGGCATCATCTGGCCCGACGCCGTGGCGCCGTTCGACGTGGTGGTGATCAATCTGCGCGCCAATGACGACGCCGTCTCCGCCGCCTGCGAGGACGCGGTCGCTCAGCTCGAGAAGCGGGGCAAGGAGGTGCTCTACGACGACACCGACGAACGGCCGGGCGGCAAGTTCGCCACCGCCGACCTGATCGGCGTGCCGTGGCAGCTGACCATCGGTCCCAAGGGCTTGGCGGACGGGGTGGTCGAGCTGAAGCGCCGCGCCACCGGTGAAAAGGTCTCCGTGCCCCTGGCCGAAGCCATCGAAAGGCTGACGGCTTGAACCCTCCAGCCCGTTCCTCCGGCCCCTTCTCCGCCTGGGAGATCGGTCTCGCCCTCCGTTACCTGCGCGCCAAGCGAAAGGAGGGCGGGGTCGCCACCATTGCGGTGATCAGCTTCATCGGCATCATGCTGGCCGTCGCCGTGCTCATCAGCGTCATGAGCATCATGTCCGGTTTCCGCGCCGAATTGCTGGGCCGGATGCTGTCGTTCAACGGCCATATGTACGTCCAGGGCCCGGTCCTGACGTCGGAAGATCGCGACGCCGCCCTTAAGCGGATCGCAGCAGTCCCCGGTGTGGCCAGCGTCACCCCTCTGAACGAGAGCCAGAGCCTGGTCCGGGTCGGCAACTTCACGACCGGCGCCATGGTGCGCGGCGTGCGGCCCCAGGACCTGGCCACCACCAAATATGTCTTCGACAGCCTGACGCCCCAGGAGCGGGCGAACTTCGGCAAGGGCGCCTATGGCGGCGACCGCATCCTGATGGGCGCGGCCCTGGCCAATTCCCTGGGCCTGCGGGTCGGCGATCCCGTCACCCTCTATTCGCCCACCGGAGCCGATAGCGCCTTCGGCAATCTGGGCGGGCTGGAAAAGACCTATTTCGTCGGCGGTCTGTTCCGCTCGGGCACGGCCGATTTCGACCGCGCCTTCCTGTTCATGCCGCTGGAACAGCAGCAGCTCTTCTTCGGGAAGGAAGGCGTGTGGGACGCGATCGAGATCAAGGTCGATGACCCCGACCGGGTCGGCGAACTGACCCCCGCCATCCGCGACGCGGCCGGGCCGGGCTCGGTCGTCAGCGACTGGCGCGAGCGTCTGGCCGCCTTCTACGGCGCCCTGAAGGTCGAGCGGGTGGCGATGAGCATTATCCTGGGTCTGGTGGTCGCCATCGCAGCGATGAACATCATCTCCGGCATCGTCATGCTGGTGAAGAACAAGACGCGCGACATCGCCATCCTGCGCACCGTCGGCGCCAGCCAGTCTTCGATCCTGCGGGTCTTCTTCATGTCCGGCGCCCTGATCGGCGTGGCCGGGACCGTAGCGGGTCTGGTGCTGGGCCTGCTGTTCTGCTGGAACATCGGCGCCATCCAGCACGCCCTGGAAGCCATCCTGGGGGTCCAGCTGTTCAACGCCGACGTCTATCAGCTGGACGCCATTCCGGCCCTAGTCGATCCCGTCGACGTGACCTGGGTCGCCCTGCTGTCCTTCAGCATGAGCTGCCTGGCCAGCCTGCCGCCGTCGTGGACGGCCTCGCGCATCGATCCCGTGGAGGCGCTCCGCTATGAGTAGTCCCATCCTGTCGGTGCGCGGCCTGACCCGCACCTATGACACCGCGAGCGGCGGCCTGACCGTGCTGAAGGGCGTGGATCTGGACGTCATGCCCGGCGAGATCGTCGGTCTGATCGGTCCCTCGGGCTCGGGCAAGTCCAGCCTGCTGCACGCCGCCGGCCTGTTGGAAAGGCCGACCGAGGGCACGGTCGCCATCGACGGCGAAATGGTGGGCGATCTGGACGAGCGCGCCCGCACCCGCCTGCGTCTGTCGCGCATCGGCTTCGTCTATCAGTTCCACCATCTGCTGGCCGAGTTCGACGCGCGCGACAACGTCGCCCTGCCGATGCGGATCGCCGGCATGGGCCAGGCCCAGGCGCGCAAACAGGCCGAGGAGACCCTGACCGCCCTGGGTCTGGGCGAACGCCTGACCCACCAGCCGGCCCAGCTGTCGGGCGGCGAGAAACAGCGCGTCGCCATCGCCCGCGCCCTGGCCAACCGGCCCCGCCTGCTGCTGGCCGACGAACCGACGGGCAATCTTGACCCGAGCACCAGCCAGTCCGTGTTCGAAGCCCTGCGCGACCTGGCCAAGACCACGGGCGTCGCCGCCCTGATCGCCACCCACAATATGGAGCTGGCCGGCCACATGGACCGCGTCTTCGCCCTGAGGGACGGCCATCTGGAAGAACGGGCGGCCCAGAGCCAGACCTACTGAGCTAGGCCTACTGAGCTAGGTTCAATCGACATTCAGCTTACTGCGGTCAGGCCGCTCTTCCCGCGTCAAAGGGCCTTGATGCGGCGAGCGGGTTCATCACAGCGATCACGGCGGATCCACAACGGTCACGACGCCATCGGAACGCGCCGTGTCCGCCGTGACCTCGTCGTGCCCCGTTGTGATGAACCCATCCTCAATCGGCGTTCCGCCGCCAGACGTTTTTCCCTTCCGCTGACGCGGGAAGGAAGACCGACACTCAATGGAAGACCGACACTCAATGGAATAGAGTCTTCAACGCCCAAGGCGCTTCTCCTGGGTTGGCGGCTGCGCGCCGCCCGGCAGGACGGCGGCAGGCCCAATGTCGATTGGCCCTAGGCCTACTGAAGGCCCGCCTGCCTCACCCCACAGCCGCGTCGCCCCAGATGGCGCGCAGGCTTTGCGGCCGGCGGCAGCCCTGGCGGTAGGCTTCGTAGTGGGCGCGGTGGCGGCGGGCGTAGTCCTGGTGCTCCGCGCCGGCGGGCCAGAACCGCTGAGCCCCGACGACCGGGGTGGTGAAGCTCTTGCCCAGCACCCGCATGGCCGCATCGCGCGAAGCCACCGCCGCTGCGCGCTGATCCGCCGTGGCGAAGACGGCGGTTCGATAGGAGGGGCCTCGGTCGCAGAATTGTCCGTCCGGATCGGTCGGGTCGATCGTGCGCCAGTAGCGGTCGACCAGGGCGCGATAGCTGACCACGCGCGGATCGAAGGTCACCTGGACGGCCTCCATATGGCCGGTCCCGCCGCGCACCACCTGTTCATAGGTGGGATTGGCCCTATGGCCCCCGACGAAGCCCGACACCGCCGACCGGACGCCGGGCAGGCCGTCGAACGCCTTTTCCTCAGACCAGAAGCAGCCTCCGGCGAAGACCGCCGTCTGAAATCGAGGCGCGTCGCGGGCCTGGGCGTCGGCCGCCGCACGGGGCAGGGCGAGCAGAACGAGTCCCGCGACGATGGCTCCGACGCCGGTCGGGCGGATCTTTGATTTGAGCATGGTCGTCTCCCTGCTTGCTCTACATACGACGGACGCGCGTGAGTGGTTTCGTACGGAACGCCCCTGTGGATAAGTGTGGGGTTGACGCGAACAAGAGGTGAACATAGAACAAGAAGGGAACATTATTCATTGAGGATGAGCCGCAATGCCGCGTTTGATGAGAGACCTGTTGTCGTTGGCCTCGTGCGGGGGCTTCGTCTGGATGGTCTGGACCCTGGCCTTCAGCGTCACCGCCGCCTGAAATCGGACAGATCACCGGACAGTCCGATTGTCGGTTTTCAATAGATCAAAGACTTAGGCGGAGGTTTCGGACAGATCGGACAGTTCGGACACTGTTTTTTCCACGACCGGCCCAAGCCTCTATCCACAGCCGGGGCCGGGATCGCCCGCCTCTGGGGCGGTTTGCGGTGTCCCCGCGCGCGACGATGTGAGACTCGGTCCAAGATGGCGTGCGCGCCCTGATCGGCGACGCGAGAGGCGGAAGGTGCAGTGAGCGAAACGGTGAACAGTCAGGGCTTCGTCCATCTGCGGGTCCGCTCGGCCTATTCCCTGCTGGAAGGCGCGATCAAGGCGGGCAAGCTGGGCAAGATGGCGGCCGAGGCGGGCATGCCGGCGGTGGCGATCACGGACCGTTCGAACCTGTTCGGCGCCCTGGAGTTCAGCCAGTCCACCAAGGACGCCGGGGTCCAGCCCATCGTCGGCTGCGCCCTTCCGGTCCTGGGGATCGGCGGTCAGCAGGCCGCGCGCTGGGCCAAGACGCCGACGGTGGTTCTGCTGGTCCAGAACGAGACGGGCTGGCGCAATCTGTGCGCCCTGTCCTCGGCGGCCTATCTGGAGGCCGGCGAGATGGCCGAGCCGGGCGTGGCCTGGAGCATGGTGGCGGCCCGCTCCGAAGGTCTGATCCTGCTGTCGGGCGGCCCCGACGGCCCGATCGATCCCCTGTTCGCCCAGGGCAAGTTCGGGGAGGGCGCCGCCGCCTTGGCGGCGATGAAGTCCGTCTTCGGCGACCGCTTCTATGTCGAGCTTCAGCGCCACGGCCTGGAGGACGAACGGCGCGCTGAGCCGGGTCTGGTCCAGTGGGCCTATGACAATGACGCGCCCCTGGTCGCCACCAACGACGTCTATTACGCCAAGGCGGCCCAGGCGAAGTCCCACGACGCCCTGTTGTGCATCGCCGACGGCGCCTTCACCGGCCAGGAGGACCGCCGCCGGATCACCGGCGAACACTGGTTCAAGTCGGCCGAGGCCATGCGCGACCTGTTCGCCGACCTGCCCGAGGCTTGCGACAACACCATCGACATCGCCCGGCGCTGCGCCTTCCTGGTCAAGACCCATGCGCCCATCCTGCCGCGCTTCGACACCGGGGCGGGGCGGTCCGAGGCCGACGAACTGGCCCACCAGGCGCGCGAGGGGCTGAAGCTCCGTCTTCAGCAGGTCCCGCCCGCCGTGCCGGAGGAAGACTACTGGACCCGGCTGGAATGGGAGGTCGGCATCATCCAGCAGATGGGCTTCCCCGGCTATTTCCTGATCGTGTCGGACTTCATCAAATGGGCCAAGGAGCACGGCATCCCGGTGGGGCCGGGGCGGGGC